>JALZJF010000146.1 GCA_030859905.1 Acidobacteriota bacterium | reverse complement strand
CTGCGCGACGTTGAGTTGACAGGGCCTTACATGCACAACGGCTCGCTCAAGACCTTGCTCGATGTTGTGAGGTTCTACAACCAGGGGGGTACGAATAACCCAAACCTTGACCAAAAAATACGCCCGCTCAATCTCAATGAGAAAGAGATGAGCAACATCGTTGAGTTTTTGAGAGCGCTTACCAGTGATGAGGTTCTACTACGGGCACAATCCTCAAAGCCGCAGACACGCACGCCGTAGGTCTCCCTCATTTCCGAGCCGGGAAGAATCGCGGTTTGGGACACTGACCGCCTGGATTTCACCCTTTCCAGTCTCCGTACTGCCAATCGTGTTGAGCGCTGCCAGCCCCAGTGGCAGCTGTACGCATCTAGTAACCGTTTCAGCTATAGCACGAAGTCTTGTGTCTAAAACTAACCTGTGTTATGTTCAGGCCCATGAAACGACCTACGAATAAGATGCTGGTGAACACGGAAGAGCTCGGGCGGGCTGTTCGTCGCAAGCGCGAGCAGTCAGGCGCAAGTTTGCGAGACGTCGCTGACGCCACTGGCGTCTCGGCTTCGACTCTATCTCGTATTGAAAACGGCACAGGCAAACCTGACGCTGACAATATCGCAAGACTTACCACCTGGCTGGACGTGCCTATGGAGCGAATTCTCGGCAGCCGGTCTGATGGCGAAGAGGCCAAGGCAGTGGTTTACTTCCCACGTGAATCAACTCCGGAAATCGTCGAAGCCCATCTGAGAGCGGATCGCAACCTTACGTCGGAGACTGCCTCCGCACTATCTGAGCTCTTTCGCGTAGCGTACGCCCAGTTCAGCCGAACGGAGCCGGAAAGATCTGCACGTAAGCGCCGCTGAATTTCAGGTAAGGGTTCAGTTGAGAGTTCAAGCTTTAGCTTGTCCGCAACCCGAAGCCGCAACCTAGAGGTTGATGTACTCTAAACTTCCGGATTCAAATTGAAACGAGTATCTGATTTCAGCGTCTCAGTAATAACGTCGGGATCAGGATATACTGCTCGCGTGGTTCACTCCGATTTACCTCCAGGCGAAAAGTGGCGACAGTTTGAGCTGAAAGCCATGGGCCTGCGTGATTTTGCTCGTCGTCGTCCCAATGCTCCTCTAAATCCCTTCGACCTCGCCCGCTTTGCCAATCTCTTCGTTATTGATATTGAACGAATCAAGGGGCTCAGCAGCCGGAGCCGGGATCTACTGCTTGGTTCGGCATCGGAAGAATGGTCTGGCGGAGCCTGCTCGAGGCCTCTGGCGGATGGTCGAAGAATCGTAGTGCTCAACCCAAATCATGGGCCTGCCCGAACTAACGCGACGTTAATGGAGGAGATTACCCACGTCTTTCTGGGACACAAACCTAACCGGCTGGCCGTAATTGCTGACGAAGGGCGCGGCCAGACCTTGGCTCGCGACTACCGGAAGCTGGATGAAGAGGCTGCTTATGCGATCGGCGCAGCCGCTTTGGTACCCTTTGCAGCCCTAAGACGAGCAGTTCTGGAAGGCAAATCAGCAGCGGAAGTTGCCCGGCATTTCCGAGTCAGCCGTGATTTGATTGAGTATCGGCTGAAAGTCACCCGTCTCTGGCGGACTTACAAATCGAGTGCGGGTTAGTTTAGCTTGTCCGCAAAATGAACCAGTACCACAGTTCGTGCACACTTGAAGAAAGCGTTCCGCGTGCGTAGAGTTATCAAGGTTCCCGGCTTCATGTCGGAGCCTCGCCCCTTAATCGCTTCTTGTCTAGTATGCCTTTATCAACCGAATTATCATCCGAAAAACCTATTCGAGTATGCATGAACAGTTAAAAGAGCGGCCTCCACAAGGTCTGACTACGACCGATAAACTGCGCATGCTGCTGGACATCACCAAAAAGATCAGCCGCTCGCTCGATCTGCAAGAAGTTCTCAATCTTGTTATGGGCACGCTCGATTCTCTGATTCCCTACGATGCCGCGGGTATTTTTGTCCTGAAATGCGATCAAGCGGCTGTGGCCCGAGGTGAGGAACCCTGCGTGTTCGAGGCCGAAGCAGTTAGGGGATACGACATAGACGAACTTTCGGAACTCCACCTGAAACTAGGCGAGGGGATTATCGGCCATGTGGCGCTGACGACTGAGCCCGTCATTTCTCCCGACGTTCGCAAGGATCCTCTCTATATCAACGCCCGAGAACAAACACGTTCGGAAATGGTGGCCCCGATCATCTCAAATGATGAAGTGATCGGTGTTTTCGACCTGGAGAGCGATGAGCTAAACGCCTATTCAGATGACGATCTTCAAGTGCTTTTGATGCTGGCATCACAGGTGGCGATCATCATCGAAAAGGTGATGCTGCATGAGCAGTTAATTGAAAAGAAGCGACTCGAAGGGCAGCTTGAAGTTGCCCGGCAAGTTCAGTTGGAGTTGTTGCCGCCAAGTGATCCGCAGTTGGACGGGTTTGACATCAGCGCCTACAACTTCCCGACCGAGGAAGTTTCCGGTGACCATTACGACTGGGTGCCAGTCTACGATGACCAGATTTCTTTGGTTGTCGCTGACGTCTCAGGAAAGGGAGTGCCGGCGGCCCTGTTGATGGCATTCCTGCGCGCAAGTCTGCGCGCAGCCACACATATCGGATACGCTCCTCATATCTCCATGGCCAAAGTGAACTATCTGCTGTGGGAGTCAATTGAGCGCAATCAGTACGTGACGGCCTTCTATGGAATTCTCGACGCTTCGACTCGGACGCTGTCCTATACGAATGCGGGCCATAATCCGCCCCTCTTGCTCGATGCGAAAGGTAATGCCGAGTTCATGGAGCGGGGTGGAGTGCCTCTCGGAATCTTCAGGGACACCCGTTATCACGAGTACTACTTAACTATCGAGCCGGATGAATTGCTCGTGCTGTACACCGATGGAGTGACTGAAGCGATGAGTCCGTCAGGCGAGGAATTTGGGCGCGACCGACTGGCCAACTCAGTCAGGACAGCCAGAGGCTTGCGCTCGAAAGATTTGATAATGGCTGTTCAAAAGGACGTGCTTGACTGGACCGCCGGCCTGGGCGCGACCGATGACATAACTTTCTTCGTAGTCAAGGCGTTAATCTAAATCGAAGACGGGAGACAAGCAACCACAACTTATCTCCCGTCAACTATTCAACAGTTTTTATGAGTACTAGTGCGTTTTTAGCGAGCTGTGGGCATAGTCGCCGCCTGGTGCCAGGGGACCTCGGTAATCCCCAAAATGAAATTCAGATTCGGCCTCAGAAAGAGCATATACATCGAAGCCGAAAGCATCGAGATAGTCTGCCAAATGATCGGGTGAAAGGAGATAAATGGCGGGAGCGTAACCCGCTTCAGCGCGAATTTCCAACAGGCGCTCGATCACTTCAAGTGGTGCGAAGCATCGGACAGGATCTCTGTAAGTTGCCATGTTTCAGCGCCTCCCTTTTACATTGTTTTTGGGATGGCCCCCGCGAACGACCAGTTCCCTAACAGCCACTATGATGTACGCGACAGCTTTCGCGTTTGTTCGCGCCAGACGTTTCTTTTAGGTCACGAACGCTGAAAACTTTAGACACCGCGCATAATGGAAAGTTCCTTGGAAATGAGCACTTTACCGAACATTCCAGATCCTCGACCGAGTGGACCCCCGCCACCCACCTTTATCGAGGTGCTGCGACTAATGCTGCGCGTTTCAGACGAAGTCAGCGACCTGATCTTTTCGCCAGGCCGCCCACCTCAGGTTGAATTGACCGGGAAACTTCAGCCAGTGCGAATTCCCGGATTGGAGAAACTGACTCCGGCGCACACCGCTAACATTGCCAAACTAATGATGGCCGATCAGCAAGCGGCCATCGACAGTTTGGAAAAGAGCGGTTCGGCTGACCTCTCGTTTAGCGCTCCGGGCGAAGGGCGTTTCCGCGTAAACATTTTCAAGCAGCGTGGCACTTACGCTATCGTAATGCGTGTCATCCCAGCGCGCCCCCCGAATTTCAGCGACTTCAACCTTCCAGAACAATTGAAGGACATTGCTGAGATCAAAAACGGAATGGTGCTGGTTACCGGTCCCACCGGCAGCGGCAAAAGTTCGACCCTCGCGGCGATTATCGACTTGATAAACCAGCTGAAGTATTACCATATCGTCACTATTGAAGATCCGATTGAGTTTTTGCATCCGCACAAGAACTCCACCATTCACCAGCGAGAACTGCACTCCGACACCCCTAATTTCGCCATCGCCTTGCGAGCTGCCTTGCGTCAGGCGCCCAAGGTTATTTTGGTCGGAGAGATGCGCGACCGCGAAACCATTGAAGTCGCCCTGGAAGCAGCGGAGACGGGGCACCTCGTACTTTCTACGCTCCATACAATCGACGCGTCCAAAACCATTGACCGCATTATTGGAGTGTTTCCCAAGAATGAGGAGCGAGCTATCCGCACGCGCATCGCTCAATCGTTTCGATTCATTATTTCGCAGCGTCTGATTCCCAGGGCCGATGGTTCAGGTCGCGTAGCCGCGATCGAAATTCTGAAGTCGACAACGCGCACCAGAGAGTACATCGAAAAAGGCGAGTCGGATGGAAAGTCGCTGATCGACGCAATGGAACAGGGCGATCTGGAAGGCATGCAAACCTTTGACAGCGTGATCGAACAGATGGTTCGAAAGGGACTCTTGACGAAAGAGGGAGTGATGCCCTACGCCACAAACGCAAACAACCTGTTCCTGCGACTGGCCGACATGGCTGGAGAGTCTGCTCTTCAACCGGAAGCATCAACCTCGGCAAAAGGAAAAGAAGGTTCGATGCTGGACTTGCTGGAAAGATGAACCGGTCTACTCCTGATTGGAATTGTACCGGGCGGAACTCCGGGTTCGCTCCCATGTTCTGCGATTGGGGAAACTGGGCAGACACGGAGGTCTCGCGCACAGATTAAAGATCGCTGGTCTGACAGGCAACCCGAAAGTATTATTCTCGCAATTTTCCCGGGGGGTTGCCTCTTTCGCTCCGTAAAGCCTGAATCTATGTTTTTAGTTCAACCACCTCTCCTATTCAAAGCTTTTTTGCTGAGCCTTTTATGGTGCCTGCCGTTGTTGGGAGCCAGGTCGAGTCGAGGCGCAGATGACGGAGTGCGAATTGACGTGCCCGCCGCTGCCCGAGTTCGGATTGAGAATCAGTTTGGTCAGGTAGCCGCGGAGGTCTGGAAGGAAAAGTACGTTTCTGTATCGGCCTCCATTGAAGGGGCGGGCGCCAGTTTTACACGGTCACCCATTGTCATAGAGAACAGGGCAAAGCTGCTCGCAATCTCTGTCATTCGCACGCCTGTTGACCCTCAGGCGGGCATTGCGCTCACGGTAAAACTTCCCCAGGGTTCCCACGCCGAGATTGTCACCGGGGTTGGTTCAATCTCGATGCGAGGGGTACCGGCTTCGGCTTCCTTAAAGTCGGTTTCGGGTAACATACGCGCGGAGCTTTCACATCCTTTCAACGCGGATATAAACGCCAGTACCACGAATGGAACTATCCGGTCAGAGCTAGGGGCGCCCTTGAGCGGTGATGGTCACGTTTTACAAACACGCTCAGGCACTGGCGATTATGTGCTCAGGATCGCCACAGAGAAGGGAGAGATCACACTCGCTTTGGACACCCCGGTGCATGATGCTACGCCCCAGGTCTCCGGACCACCCAGGCTGTTGGGTTCTGAAAACATTTCGCAAGGAGCTGGAACACCCGCGAACCCGACGGGCTCCGAAGAAGTAAGCGAAGGGGACGTCGTTCGCGTTGACTCGCAGCTTGCGACTTTCAACCTTAGTGTTATAGATAGAAATACCAACCGCGGAGTCCTGGGCCTGACACAGTCAGACTTCCGGCTATTTGAGGACGGAATCGAACAACGCTTGCTCCAGTTTGAGTCGGCCTCTGCTCCTTTTGACTTGATTCTACTAATTGATATGTCAGGTTCGACTCGCGATGTTGTGAAATTGATTCGCGCCGCGGCGCTGCGTTTCGTGGAAGCTGCGCGACCGTCAGATCGTATCGGAATTATTTCTTTTGGCGGTCAAACGACGGTTATTTCACCAGTTACGTTAGACCGGGAAGTCTTGCGTCAAAGGGTAAACGCCATTGACACAACAACAGGAGATACGAAAGCCTACGATGCCATCGATTTTTCATTTACCCATCTGCTGAAGAGCACGGCGGGGTCCCTACGCGGGCAACCCGCGCGGGGTGCTAGGAAGAACACGCGTCGAATGGCAATTGTCATGATGAGTGATGGCCTCGACGGGAGTGTCCCGGGAGTGCAGGGCGATGGTTCAAAGCTTCCCTATGGCGAGATGCTTAGTCGGATTAGGGAGTTTGATGGCGTGCTATATACCTTGTGGCTCAATACGGAATATGAAGCGCTAAATCCTTTGGATACTCAGCCGGAAGCGTTCGACATGGGAAATCAGCGGATGAAAGAAATGGCTGAAGCCGGCGGCGGAGTGTTCTATCAGGTGGAACGTCTCCAGGACCTCGCCGGAGCTTATGAGCGCGTAGTGGCCGACCTGGGGACGGTTTACAGTTTGGCATATCGGCCCACCAACAAGATCCGAGACGGCAAGTGGCGTGCAGTCCGAGTAACCCTAAACCTACCGTTCGCGGTCGCGCGCGGAAAACATGGCTATTATGCAAACTGAGGGAAGGGTCAACGGCGCGAGACTGTCTGGCGTTCTGCTCGCCAGCATGCTGCTCGTGATTTTTGTCTCATACTCGAAAACCTGCAGCGCTCAAGCCGGGGAACCTTCAGAAACGATCCGGGTCGATTCTGATCTTGTTGACCTTAGGGTCAGCGTGGTCAGACTGAACCCCAGCAATCCTGTTTCAGCTTTGCAACAGAAGGATTTTCTGGTGCTTGAGGACGGAAAGCCGCAGGAGATTGTGTTTTTTGCCGGCGACGACGCCCCCTTTGATCTCCTCTTACTGTTGGATCTTTCAGGTTCGAGCTCAGCCAAGATTAAGTTAATTCGCAACTCAGCCAGGCGATTTGTCGAATCTACGCGAACCATGGATCGCGTTGCCATTGTCACATTCACCGACACCATTGAAATTGTTGCTGGCTTAACCTGGGATCGAGAACTCCTCAAAGATGCGATCGAAGAAATTCAGAAACCGCTGGGTGGCACGAACTTTTGGGATTCGTTGCTGTACGCCATGACGACGGTCATTTCTTCTCAGAAGTCCCCACGCCGAAGCGCGATTGTGGTAATGACCGACGGCGTCGATAATGCGTTGCCGGATGTTTTCGGCGCAGGGTCGCGGACGACCTTCGCCGAGCTGATGGACAGGGTAGGCCGCTCAGATATCCTCGTTTTCCCTATCTATCTGGACACGGAAGCCGAAGCGGTAAAACGGAGTCGAGTGCCGCGAGAGGCCTATGCTCTGGCTCGCAGTCAGCTTGCGGAGCTAGCCGCAACCTCAGGTACAAAAATGTATCGGGCAAACAAGCTTAAAGATCTTGATTTAGTTTATGATCAGGTCATTAGAGATCTGTCGATGGTTTACAGCGTTGGCTATAAGCCCAGCAATACGCGGCGCGATGGGAAATGGCGCTCAGTTGGTGTCCAACTGATCGGGCGGCAGGAGCTTACTGCAACCACGAAACGCGGGTATTTTGCCAAGACAGAACCCTAACAGACCTAACAGATGGCGAGCTTGTAAATTGCGCCCGGAGTACTATAATGCGAACACGGTCAGTCCCCTCGATACACAGTTTCTGCGGTAAAAGGAGAAGCTCCATGAGAAAATCCTCCGTTTCGTTACACCTCTTAATCGCAACGCTGTTGGTGTGCGCGAGTTTCGTGACCGTTGAGGCGCAAAGTAGGGAGCGGTTCATTATTTCCGCGAAGGCTGGGGGCATCAACGCCGTAAGTGGACGAACTGGGGTTCAACCGCAGGGTGGCTCGGAATGGGAACTGCTTACTATCAAGGACAATTTAGAAGCCGGAGATATGGTTAAGACCGGGATAGATGGCAGAGTCGAGATGCTGCTAAATCCTGGCGCGTACCTGCGTGTGGGCGAGAATTCAGAGTTCGAACTGATCGATAACTCTTTAGAGAATCTTGAAGTCCACTTGATCAGAGGTACGGCTATCGTGGAGGCCACCGGCACCGAGAACACCGAATTGATGATCAACATCACGACGCCCCATACAAAAATGGCGATTGTCCGACGAGGCCTTTATCGCGTCAACGTGGTTCCCGGCGACGCCACCGAACTAATCGTTAGGAAGGGTCGAGTATTGCTCTCGGATTCGCGAACGAATGTTAAGGGTGGGCGAAAGCTGATTTTCAGCGGGCATACTTTCTCAATGGCTAAGCTGGAAAAAGCTGATAAAGAGAGGGACTCGATAGAAAACTGGAGCAAAGAGCGCGCGGAAACAGTGGCGAAAGCAAATCGTCGAATATCAGCCCGCGATCTGAATATGGCGCTTGCCAGTTTTAGCGATCGCTGGTCGCGCGGTTTTTTTAGTGGTTCTTCCGGGGTCTGGGTATTCAATCCAAGATTCCAATGCTACACCTTCCTGCCCTACTACTTTGGCTGGGGGTCTTGGGGATCACCATATGGTGGTTCTTACTCCAATTCCTTCTACGGCTATGGTTATGGCTGTTGCGGGGAGCGTTCGGGCTATGGTGCACGCACGGGGCCCTCGGATGGAAGGTCAACTGGAGGGTCCACACCTCCTCCGTCGAATGGTGGCAATTCTCCTGTAAACACGCCGCCGGTCCGATTCCCTGCGCCCGTGGTACCTACACGCGATTCAGGTTTGGGCACTAGCGAACAACGGCAACGCCAACCCGAGGGCAGTGGTAACCGCTCAAATATTCGGCCCCTTCCCCAGAAATAGACATTCGAACTAACCTCGAGGACTGGGTAGGGCGCTCAGCTCCTCATTCACCATCATCTTTATCTCGGAGTGCTTCAAGCCTGCGAGCGCGAGCTGAGTTAGGGCCGTGCGCAGTTGGACGCGTAGCTGCTCTTCAGTCCTCCCGCTAGCTACCCTGGATGTCACGATAGCACCCGAACCGTGCCTGACTTTGATAAGACCTTCCTTCTGAAGCTGCCTGTAGGCAAAGGCGATAGTATTCAGGTTGACGCCCAGATCTGCCGCTACCTGACGCACCGGTGGCAGCGAGGACCCTTCCTCGAGCTCCCGCCGAGCTATTAACCCTTTGATTTCGTCGACTACTTGCCGGTAAATCGGCCGCCGATCCCGCTCGTCAATAGTGATATACACGAAAACCCTCCTATTGTCTGGTGTATCTATACAATAGACGGTCGCCAATTGTCGAGCTTTTTTTTATTTTTAGATACTTTCTTTTCCGAACGCGACGCCGAGTTCCATTATAAAAGGATAAGACGATCCACGAAATTACACCAAATGATTCGAACTGAGGCCTCTCTTCGTGTCCGTTCGTGTGATTTCGTGGATCGTTCCTAGTTTTCAGCGTCGCGCAATGTATCGGTTTGTGCTGAAGCTGATCTTGATCTCTACCGCAACCGCTTCGCTGACTAATAAGAGTGCTTTGCCTTCAAGATAGGAAGCCTTCATTGTTCCAGCACGCTAGTTGAAACTATGCGCTTTCAGCGCAAGACTTTCAGTTGCTACACACTTCCGCCGCGTGGTAAATGGCGCCCGTGAGAGACAACCGGCGCAGCGGGCACACCATCACGCGGCTGACGGCGCACATCGTTTGGGTCACTAAGTACCGCTAATCGCGTTTATCACTCGCGTTAATACCGCAAACCCAACTGATTTCTAACGGGACTAACCAGCGCAAGAAAGTCATGCGCTGAGCCGGTTGGCGAGTAATCTGGCCGCGTGGGTTATGGCTGCAATGCTGCCACCGAGAGCAGCAGTGTCGCCGACTCTGAAGACGTTTGGAAGAAAGGTCTGACAGTTCATGATATTGGGGTCGAAGCCCTCAGACGTCCCCGCAAGACCTCCAACCATCCCTAATTTGCGACGCGTCAAGTCATAGATTGTGCGCGGGGTGGCCGTATCGATAACCTCAATATCGCCGCCAAGCTCAGGCATAGCCTGGTGAAGGCGTCGCCACCATACATCCAATACTGACTGGTCCTTTTCTTCACTCTGTTCTACGTTTTCCTGGAAAACGAACCACTGATCGACCTCAGTGAAGGTAAGCATGGTCACGGCCCGCTTTCCTTCAGGAGCTCTTCTGTCCTCTGCAGGCGCCGCAGCAAACATGAACTGACACACCTCGAGGTCGGATTCTACCGGCTGATGCCAATTCGTGACTGCCAGGATGTGATTGTTGGGGATCCGGGACGCGGCAGCTTCGCTTAGGCCCAGATATAGCAGGTAAACTCCCCGGGTCCGCAGTTTGTTCAAGGTTTTTCTGATCTCAGAAGGAGTGTGGTTGAGCCCAATCAACTTCCCGTAGGTGTCCCACAGAGTGAGATTACTGACAATAGACCTTGATGCGCTTACTCTCTCCCCGCTCAGTAGATCAACGCCGATAGCTCGGCCGGTCGCATCGTAGGCAAGTCGCAGTGCCGGCGTGTCGAAGCGGATTTTGCCGCCGCTCGCTTTTATCGATTCCGCTAGCCTTTCTGCGAGAGCCGGGGCGCCGCCCCGAATCGAGAAATTTCCGCGCCGCGGAATGTTGAGGGCGAGACTCGAATACAGATATTGACAGTTCTGGCTGGTTGCCTGGACCATGAGCTGCAACTGAGAGTCGATGAAACTGCGAAAGCGAAATGAGGCGCCTCCCAGATGGTCCAGAGTTGTGTGGTTTCTGGCTTTGATAATTCGCCCAACGTTAGCGACGTCGGGCAGCAAAGCATTAATCTGTTTCATGCTGCCGGCGGTATGCAGGTTCGGCACTCTCCTCAGAGCATTCCGTAGTGCCTCACTAACGACTGAGCTTTCTCGATAGAAAGCCACTGCACTGTCGGCGCACTCAGGAAAAGTTGTCACCAGCGCCGCTTCAAACTGTTCCGTGTTTCCTGTTAATGGAACTTCAGATAGATCCGGGAGACGCACAAGGTACGCGGGATCGGCAGCGAAGACTTCGGGAGGCGCAATGGGAAGCTCGGAAAAAACCTGATCGTGAATCTCATTCGCTTGCCACAGGGGATAAAGTCCGACGCCTGGGTCAAAGGTGTACCCGAACTTTTCAAAACCTGCTACACAGCCGCCCGGGCGCGATTGCCTTTCGAGCAAACAGACGTCGACCCCCCGAGCTGCCAGCAACGCCGACACGGTGAGTCCCCCAATACCGCCGCCCACTACGACTACTTCATGCGTCATAGACCAGACATTGACAACCAAAGGTTAAGGAACAAAGCAGCGCTGGCGGCGTGCTCCCCTGCCGGCCCAAGTTTTGGTAAATGAGGTTCGATGAGTAAAAGAACGGAGGTGATTCCGTTGAAGACGAGGTGAATTACGATGCACGGTAGCAACCGCCCGGTGTAAGCCCTAATGAAGGTCAGAGAAACGCTAAGCATTCCCACAGCAGCGATGACTCCGAAATTGGGCCAGTACTGCGGTACATGGATGAGCGTAAATAATCCGAGGATTAAGAGTACAGCGCCGGTCACGCCAACAAGCCTTTGTAATGCCGCGTAGAGCACACCGCGGTAAATGAATTCTTCGATGAAGGGAGCGGTTAATACCGCCAGCGCGGCGATCAGGTAGCGTGCGCCGGGTGAACTATTGATTATCTGCTCCAATTGCGTGGGCTGGTCGGCGCCCAGCAACTTTGCGATTCCGGTGCCCGCAAGAAAGAGAACGACTCCAAGTCCTACACTTCCCCAAAAACGTAGCCGACCCGACCAGCCCCAACCTAAAGCAGCCAGGAAGGGACGTTGCCCGAAACGCGTCACCAATACCCACACTAACGCGAACGTGAGCAGGTGAGTTGGCAGCAGGGCCAGAACCTGCAGAAAAATAGCGGTCTTGTCGGTTAGTGCGAGTGCAGCCAGGTTGTTTAGATATTCTGGCGAGCCAGGATCCAGACCGCGTTGCAACGAGTAGGGAATCAGAAAGAGCAAGGGAATGACGGCGAGGAGGATAATGCTCGCAAGCCAAATCAGAAAGGCGCCTCCAAGTCCCCAGGGGGGATTGTTGGGATCGACTGATTCGGGAACTCCTGGACTCGACCTCGCCGGCTCACCAGCCGTAATCTCACTCGCTATTGGAAAGGTTGACTGGCTTTCTGTGGGCACGGTATCCACGAGTGTATGGGAGATAATAAGAAGGGGTCAAACATGAAGGCATGGCGAGCTTCGAGGGGCTTCTTTAGTGAAGTCAAACCGCCGGGTATTCAGTCTCCAGCATCGAAGGACCAATCCGAGGTGCGGCCAGCATCAAACCGATTATGGTTTTGGCGTCTTCTATCTCCCCCGCCGTAATCATTTCCAAGGCTTGCGCGAACGGAAGGCGCACGACATCCACGATCTCATCGTCCTCGAGTTGTTGTTTCGTCTTCGTCATCTCGGTGGCTAGATAGACCCACATTTTCTCTTCACAGAACCCGGGCGACACGAAAAACTCAGTCAACTTGTGTAGTTTGCCAGCCACGAAGCCAAGTTCTTCCTCCAGCTCCCGTGCCGCCCCCTCTTCCGGGCGCTCACCCCTATTTAAGGTTCCTGCCGGCGCTTCCAGAAGATATCGCACGGCCGGATGACGATACTGGCGGACCAACGCAACACCGCCGTCTTCAAAGACCGGAATAATCACCGCGCTGCCGGGATGGTGGACCACTTCGCGGGGGTAGGTCTTGTCGCCTTCCCGCACGGTGTCGACCGTGACATCAAAAATGCGCCCGCGAAAAATCTCGATGCTTTCCAGAAGTTGAGGAACCTGTTTCTGCGATGATGCCATGATGTTCTCGCTTAACTGTCCCAATGTTAGAGTGACATGTTAGTTCAAGGTTGTGTAACTCAAAGAGATAGCCCGGACAACTGCGCTTCCCGATCTAAGCATTGCCGCATCTCAATTCCTGACCAGCCCCTTGATCAGCCTCTGGACTTCGCCGATCAGGTAGAGTGATCCACTGAAACAGACCAGCCCATTCGGCGGGGCGCCTTCGATGGCTGCCCGGATGGCGTTTCGAACCGAACTCGCTCTCACGACTTTCTGAGGCTCGACCATACGCGATGCTAACCTTTGCAGTTCGTCCAGACTTGCCGCACGCGGGCTATCCGGTCTGGTCAAAACCAACCGACTAGCGACAGGGAAGAGGTTCGCTGCCATCTGCTCAAGATTCTTGTCACGCATCGCCCCAAAGACTAGTGTCACTGGCGCACCTGCGAACTCGTCAAGGTATTTACGAAGAGCCATGGTGCCCGAAGGGTTGTGCGCACCGTCAAACAAGAACGTCGGACGTCCTTCCCAAAGTTCCAGTCTTCCCGCATGGCTGGCCGTTTCTATTCCTTCGATAATTGCCGAACGCGAGATGGCGAAGCCGCGAGCACGCAGGGATTCCGCTAACCGAATCGCCACCGACACGTTTGTAATTTGATGGCGTCCTCGCAAACCGAGCAGAACGTTTTCATAACGGTCAAGTTCCGTTTCGACGGTCACCCGCGCACGACCATCTGTGACGGCTTCCACTGATGCACTGCATTGATCGACGCTCGGTTGAACGTTAACAAGCTTACATTGACGCAGAATCACGTCTAGTACCTGGGCAGGCTGGGGCGCGATTATCGCAGTGCTGCCCCGGCGAATGATTGCCGCTTTCTCAGCCGCTATACTTTCGAGCGTTTCACCGAGATACTCTTCGTGGTCCTTTTCGATTGGAGTTATAGCGACTACCTCAGCTCCCGCCACGCTGGTAGCATCAAGCCGTCCACCCAGTCCAGTTTCGAGTATAGCCAGTTTCACCTGATCTTCCCGGAAAGCGAGCAGAGCGATAGCGGTCAAGTGTTCGAAGAAAGTTGGGAGCGCCTCAATCTGCCCTTCCTCAACGAGCTTTTCGGCAACGATGCGTACCTGGGTTGTGCGATGGGCGAAATCTTCCGTGGAGATTTCCCGGCGGGCCACCTTAATGCGCTCGGTGATGGAGATGAGATGCGGCGAAGTGTAGAGCCCGGTCCTGATGCCGGCAGCCTGGCAGATTGAATCAAGGACAACGGCGGTGGATCCCTTTCCATTTGTTCCGGCGATTTGTACGGCTGGAAAAGACTTCTGAGGATCGCCGAGAGCCGCGAGCAGCAATTCAGTATTTCTCAAGCCGAGTTTGATGGTGAGGGTTTCAACCCCCAGATTCAGGAGATACCGGAGCGTCTCGTCAAACTGCATGAACATCTCCCAAAATTACTGCCGAGGAAGCGACAACTGAGACATGCTATTGAAGGCAAGCAGGAGATAGGTTGCGAGGATGAGCCACAGATGGACACTGATCAACACAGAGTTTAAGGCGTTTTCGACCTGTGTTGGTCTGTGTCCACCTGTGGCCGCCTATCCTGTCTGAACGGTTAAGCCATCGAAAGCCATGAACGATCGCGTCGACATCATTGTTCCGAAACCGTGCCGGTTCGCGCCTTCTCGATCAGGGGATCGTAGATCTCAGGATTCATCGTGAAGTTGAGCAGCTTGATTATGTAGTCGCGGACTTCTCGTCGATCCACGATTGCGTCGAGCATGCCGTGCTCGAGCAGAAACTCCGACTTTTGAAAATCCTTTGGTAGTTTCTGGCGAATCGTTTGCTCAATCACGCGCGGCCCCGCGAAACCGATCAGCGCTTTCGGTTCGGCTATGATGAAATCCCCGAGCATTGCAAAACTCGCGGTAACTCCTCCGGTCGTGGGATCAGTCAAGACGGAAACAAAAGGCAGTTGGGCCTCGTCAAGTGTTGCCAGGGCGGCTGAGATCTTGGCCATCTGCATCAGCGAAAGCGTGCCTTCCTGCATACGAGCGCCTCCCGAGGCTGAGAAGATGACAACTGCGCCATGTTCCTTGAGCGCGCGTTCGATTAGACGCGTAACCTTTTCCCCGACCGCTGAGCCCATGGAGCCGCCAATGAAAGACATGTCCATGGCTCCCGCGAAAACGAGGTGATTCCCGACCTTGCCGCGGGCGTTGATGATGGCTTCGGAAAGGCCAGAAGACTTTTTCGCCTGCCTTAACCGCACTGGATATGGTTTGCTGTCGATAAACCCTAGCGGGTCAATCGATATCACTTCGTTGTCGAGTTCTTCAAATTTTCCCTCGTCATACAGCATGCCGAGTCGCTCCCGGGCGCCAATGCGAAAGTGATAGCCGCAGTGCTTGCAAACCTGGTGGGCCTCGTCAAGCTCGCCGGTGTAGAGATGCGCTTCACATCCGTCACACTTGACGAAGACATTCTCGGTCTTCACCACTCGCTCCTCAGGGCGAACGGTCTCAATCCTTTTTCTCTTTTTGCTAAACCAGGGCATGACGACTGAGCGCTACGAACCTCCCAATATGACTTCGGGTACTGGTGTAGGTTGGCGCAATCAACTGCTGCTAGTCAACTACAGAACCGGGTCATTTGACATTTTTCATTTGGCCATTTCTCCTGAACGTCTGACTGCATGAGGCTACAGTTGTAAGTAACGTGGACAGGTATTGCTCAGTCCATAAATGACCAAATGAAAAATGTCAAATAACAAATGGAAAATGACCCGTCCTCTGGGTTCCCATGATTACGCTTGCTTAGAATTCTATCCCCTGCTGTGCGCGAATTCCCGTACTAAATGGATGCTTGATGTCCCGCATCTCCGTAACGAGGTCTGCGGCTTGAATCAGCTCAGAGGGAGCATCTCGACCGGTGACCACAATGTGTAATGCAGGCTGGGAGGCCCGGACTGCGCGTAACTCTGAAAGGACTTCCTCTACCTTGAGCATGTTGTAGCTCAACACATAGACCAACTCGTCAAAGACCAGCATGTCGTAATCTCCGCTGCGCAGCTTCTCAATGCAGAGACCCCACGTGGCGCGAGCGGTAGCCCGATCCTGTTCCGGATTCTTGGTGTCCCAGGTAAAGCCGTCGCCCATGGTATGAACCTCGATACCGAGCTTCTCGGCTGATTCATGTTCTCCATAACGATCGTGGCGCGACTTCATGAACTGAATCATGCAGCACTTCAATCCGCGTCCTGACGCGCGCATCATAAGTCCCAGAGCACACGTCGTTTTACCTTTGCCGTTGCCGGTGTGGACCATCAGGAGCCCCTTAGTGTTTTCCTGATAGTCTTCGCGGCGCCATTTATATTGTTTTTCTTTGGAGGTCATCTTTGCGGAGAAGACAGAAGACAGAAGTCAGGAGTCAGAAGACAGGAGACAGAAGTCAGAAGTCAGAAGACCAGAAGTCAGAAGGAGGAGTCAGGAGTTTGGTCAGGAGTCAGGAGTCACTCTCCTAGCTCCGGACTCTAACTTCTGACTCCTGACTCCTGACTCCTGACTCCTGACTGAGAGCATCTTCGGTCGTATCTTTCAATCCGTTCGCTCGCTCGACCGCTTCGTGTAGCAGGACCATGATTCGCGCTTCGAGTTCATCCCAGTCCCCCTTGAGAGTGCAACCGGCCGCGTTGCGATGTCCGCCGCCGCCATAAAGACCGGCCACACGCGCTACGTTGACTTCGCCCTTCGATCGCAAACTCGTGCGGTAGACTCCCGGCTCGATTTCTTTAAGTAAAGCCACAGCCTCTACCTCGCCCACTGTCAGCGGGTAGTTAACAAAACCATCGGTGGCTTCGTCAGAAGTCTGGGCTAGATATTGCATCTCCAGCGTCAGGCGCATGCAGGCCACACGTCCCGTGAAATTCCTTCTGGCAGTGGAAAGTACTGCGCCCAGCAGTTGAATACGACCCCACGGATAACTTGCAAACACAGCTTCAGCCGTTTTCGCCGGCTTGACGCCGGAGCGCACAAGTTCGGAAGCGACCTTGAACGTTCGCTCGGTCGTGTTGGAATAGTGGAAGGAACCGGTGTCGGTTATGAGTGCCGTGTAGACACATTCAGCGATCTCTTTGGTAACTCGCACGCCGGTCGCCTTACAAAGGTTATAGATCATCTCGCCGACGGCTGATGCGGTCGAGTCGATCCAGTTAATCTTTCCAAAAAGCGCCGTGGTGGAATGGTGATCGATATTGATGACCAGGTGGTTTTCCAGGTCTATCAACCCGGGTCGGGTAATATCAGAGCATTCAATCACGAACACCGCATGATAAGGTTTGTCGACCGCCGCAGTTACCCGAACGCTGTCGGCCCCTGGCAGTTGCCGGTAGGCATGCGGAACGGGATCTCGCATGATTACCTCAACGTCTTTACCAAGCGCCTGCAATAGCCAGTTGAGACCCAGAGATGAACCCAAGCTATCGCCGTCGGGACGTATATGAGAGGTGATGGCAAAGCGACTTTTCGCTTCGATCAATTCAACGACTTGACTGAGCATCGTAAGCAGGGCTGAGGGATGAAGGATGAAACGGAACGCTGTGAGCGCTCCCTCACTCTTCATCCTTCATCCTTCATCCTTTCTTCACTTTCCCAATCTCGTTCAATCTTGTCGAGCAACTTATCCACACGCTCGCCCTCTTCTTCGACCCGGTCTCTCACAAAATGAATTTCTGGGGCGCGAGGTAGATTGAGCGTGAGGCCAACCTGCTTGCGAACGTAGGGAGCAGCTTTACGCAGGGCCGCGAGCGCCAACTTATGCGCTTCTTCGTTGCCTGCAACTGTGACATAAACGCGTGCGGCCTTGAGATTCTGTGAGAGACGAACATCTGTCACTGTTACCATTGTGATCCGAGGATCTTCCAGTTCATAACCGACAATCTGCGAGATCTCATCACGAAGAATGTCGGCGACTCTTTCGGGACGGCGCATAGCTAAAACTGTTTCGAGTTTCGAGTTTCGAGTTTCGAGTTCGAGTACAACCCGAAACTCGAAACCCGGAACTCGAAACTAAAGTTCAGTGGCGGCGACTCTCTCCACGATATAGGCCTCGATCTGATCGCCAACTTTAAGGTCGTTGAAGTGTTCGAGACCAATGCCGCACTCAAAGCCCTCGCGCACTTCCGAGACATCATCCTTAAACCGCCGCAGGGAGAGTATGTTGCCTTCCCAACTGACCACGCCATCGCGAATGAGGCGGGCCCTGGCACTGCGGCGGATACTTCCATCGACAACCATGGAGCCGGCCACGGTGCCCGCGCGAGGCACGCGGAACACTTCCCGCACATCGGCTTTACCGATGATCTTTTCCTTCTCGATTGCTTCCAACATGCCGATCATCGCCGCTCGGATTTCCTCCTCAACCTTGTAAATAATGGAATGCAGCCGAATGTCTACAGCCTCCTGCTTGGCCAGATCGCCCGCGCGAGATTCCGGCCTCACGTTGAAGCCAATGATTACCACTGCCGAGGAGGATGAACCGGCCTGGGTGGCCGACGCGAGTAACACGTCCGATTCCGTAATCGCGCCGACGCCGGAACGAATCACTTTTACTTTGACCCGCTCGGTCGAGAGTTTCTGCAAGGTCGACTTCAAAACTTCCACCGACCCCTGCACGTCGGCTTTAATAATCACCAACAGTTCTTTGACTTCACTCTCGCCCAAAGCCTCGATACCGCGTTTTGTTGTTTGCAGCAGCGTGGCCTGGCGATTGACCATTTGCCGGTGCTGCGAAATCTGCTGCGCTCGACTCATATCGGCCACCACCTGCAGAGTGTCGCCGGCCTGCGGCACACCCTGCAGTCCAAGCACCTCTACCGGCGTCGCCGGCCCGGCCTCGGTTATGGCCTCACCGCGATCATTGAACATAGCTCTCACTTTGCCGGAAATCTGACCGACGATGAAGGGATCGTGATTGCGCAGTGTTCCTTGTTGCAGCAGCACAGTTGCGACCGGACCACGACCGCGATCCAGTTTTGCTTCGAGCACGACGCCTGAGGCCAGACGTGTCGGGCTTGCCCGCAGATTGAGAATATCCGAACTCAGCAGGATGGTTTCCAGAAGACCGTCCAGGTTCTGGCGCTTCTTGGCCGAGACCTGCACCATCTCGGTGTCTCCGCCCCATTCCACCGGCGAGAGCCCCTGCTGGGACAACTCCTGCCTGACCCTGTCAGGATTGGCGTCCGGCTTGTCGATCTTATTAATGGCCACGACAATCGGCACTTTCGCCGCGCGCGAGTGCTCTATGGCCTCAATGGTCTGGGGCATAACCCCGTCGTCAGCCGCCACAACTAGCACGACTATATCAGTGGCTTTGGCGCCCCGCGCGCGCATCAAGGTGAAAGCTTCGTGACCCGGCGTATCGAGAAAAACTACTCGGCGCGTTTCGCCCGGGCTATCCGGACTCGGCACCTGCACACTGTAGGCGCCGATGTGCTGAGTGATACCGCCAGCCTCTCCGCCAGCCACATCAGTTGCTCGAATGCCATCAAGTAACGAAGTCTTGCCGTGATCGACGTGACCCATTACCGTGACCACGGGAGCGCGGGGCAGTTCGACATCGTCTGCGTCCGTCGCTATCAGTTCCTCAAACTCTTCTTCGGCAACCATCTCCTCAAATGGTACGAAGGTAACGTCATAGCCAAAGCGCTTGCCCAGGTCCATCGCCACATCATCGTTCAAAGGCTGATTGATGGTGGCGAAAACCCCGCGTTGCAACAGCAGCGTCACGACATCCTTGGGCTTGATTCCGAGCTTCTCGGCAAACTCTTTTACGGTGGAACCCTCAATGATGCGAGCAGATTTCAACTCGCCCGTCGACGGTTCCATTCTGCCGGCAATGCGGTCCTCGAGCGACAGAGCTTTTGGCGGCGGAATGAAATCACCTTTATCAAACCGGCTGGTCCTACCTTCCACTTTCCGTCCCCCGCGCGCGGGCGTGCGACGCGAGCGTCGCCGGCCTGAATCGGGGGGCGGAATGTAGGTGGTCTGAGGTGTCGGAGTTTCCCCTGGTGTGCCCAGGCGCTCAGTTTTTGATAATGAGTTGCGATCTCGTACGCGCCCGCTTCGCTCGGCCCGCTCCTTGGGAGTGACTGGGAGCAAAACGGGGCTGGGAGCCCGCTCCCCGAGTCGAATGCCGGCGGTAAGAGCGGCGGCAGTAGGACGCATCACCCTGATCTGATGTGATGCCGCGGGCGCTGTCTGCGCCGATTCGACAGTCAAGCCAGGGGCATCCGCGCCTAGTGGATCGGTGGATAGGATGTATTCCCCCTGATCATCAGTCTCAGACCGCAGTTCTGGAAGCGCAGCAGTCTCAACACCTACGGGTGGTTGTTCGATCCGCGTTGCCGGAGGCAGCTTTTTCATTAGTCTTGCTGCGGGGCGGGGCTTTGTTAAACCGGGAACGTCGGCGGGTAGTTCCTGGGGGAGTGGTGCTTCTTCGACTTCGGCGTGGTCAGGTGCGGCAGCTTTGACAGGCTCTTCGACCTCAGCAGTCGGAACCTCTGCAACTGGACGAGCAGCTCGTTTGACAACCTTGACGGCTCGTTTTACTGCTGCTTCTTTCTTGGGGAAGTACTTGTTGCGGATCTTTTCCGCTAACTCCTTGGAGACAGAGTTGGAAGGAACGCTGACATCGACACCTTCGCGACGAACCTCTTCAATGAGTCGCTTAGTGTCGAGCTTCAGCTCCTTGGCCAGGTCATAAATACGAATCTTGGAGGTAACTGTCATGCACTCTTTCTCGGACACTCATGTAGGTTGAGGTCCAGCCGCCTTCGAAAGTGATTAAGAACTCCCGCTCTCAACCACTTTGCGTGCGCTCAGAAGTGCGACGCGGAATGGTCGAGCGGGCAGTGCAATACACTGGACAAGCCAGTGATTGCGCTAAGTTTACTTGGCTGCATCTGGGGAAGCATCTTGCTTCTCTTCGTCATTACTCCCGCCCGATGCAGTCTCTTTCGTAAGCTCGGGAGCAGATGTTTTTGCGGATCCTGCGGCCTCCGCGGCAGCGGCTTCAGTATCGACGTCTTCACTCGAAGCGATTTCCTCAAGCGAAAGCCCCTTTTCATCGAGATCATTCACGTATTCGACGGCAGCCGCTCCGCTGGACGTGATGTCGGGAGCGGGAGTGATGGTATCGGGACGTAGATCTCGGCCGGGCTCCTGCAAGATGAGGTCTGCCTCTGAAAGCGGTTCTATCTCGGTTAGGGCCACCGGATCGGCGGAATGCTCCGCCAAAATTCCCGGCTCGGCGGAGAATGGACTGCCAGTTTCAACGGCGTCGTCGTAGCCTTCCGCCGTCGGATCTTCAGAAGGCTCTTCGTCCACGATCTCGGTCGACTCATCCGGTTTAGCGGACACAGCATGCTGCTCAGTCGGCGGCTCGGAACCAGACTCTGATTCATCAGATCCTTCCGTTGCACCCTGCATGCTGCGGTCGCGGATACCGATTACGGCCTTAGCCGCATTCAAGATTGTCTCAGCCTCATCCAAACTCAGATCAAGAAACTCAACCAGATCGTCGACCGAAGTTTGAGCTAGCGCATCGATATCGTTAATGTTGTGTTCCGCCAGTGCATCAGTCTGCTGTGCAGTAACGCCTTCGATGGCCGAAAGCGGCACGGACTCGCCGGAAGCGATCAGAGCGCCCATTTGCTCGGTTACTTCGCGTTTAATCTCTTCTTCGCTGCGGATGTCGATGTTCCAACCCACCAGCTTCGTGGCGAGCCGCACATTTTGCCCCCGCTTGCCAATTGCGAGTGAAAGCTGATCTTCATTTACGATGACTTCCATTTGGCGATTCTCGATATCGGTGATGCGAACCTGGTTTACCTTGGCGGGTGAGAGCGCATTCGCGGCGAATACAGACGGTTCATCCGACCATTCGATAATATCAATCTTCTCTCCGCGCAGTTCGCGAATGATGGCCTGCACGCGAGAACCCTTCATCCCGACGCAGGCGCCCACGGGATCCACATCGCGCTCGTTGGACATCACGGCAATCTTGGCGCGCTCGCCGGGTTCGCGGACAGCCGATTTGATTACCACCGTGCCGTCGTAGATCTCCGGAACTTCCATTTCAAACAGGCGCAGCAGCAGTTCGGGAGAAGTGCGAGAAACTTCTACCTGTGGTCCCTTGGATTCTTTGGAAACGTTGTTAATAACAACTCTGATGCGCTCGCCCTGATTCCATTGCTCGCCGCGCGACTGCTGTGAACGGGGCAGAATGGCTTCCAGATTTCCCAAGTCCACAATGATGTTGCCACGCTCGAACCGCTTCACGTAACCGTTGACCAAATCGCCGATCTTGTCGATGTATTGCTCGTAGACGTTGCTGCGAACGGCGTCTCTCACCTTCTGGAAGAGGATCTGTTTCGCAGTTTGCGCCGCGATGCGGCCCAGTTCTTCCATCGGCAACGGCAGCAGCAGAGCATCGCCTAACTCTACTTCGTCACCCGCGAGTTCGCGGGCCTCGTCGATGGAAAGCTCCGTGGCCGCATCGGCCACTTCGTCGACGACCACTTTCGAAGCCGACAATTCAATGCCGGTATCAGGATTCCAGTCGACCTGAATATCTTCACCAGATCGGAACTGTTTCTTGGCAGCGGCCCGCACAGCCTCTTTCATGGCGTCGATGACCAGTTCCCGCTCGATGCCTTGTTCCTGGCAAAGTGCCTCGATGTTTTGCGCAATGGATGAACTCATGTAAGTCTCGCTGTTCTTGTCTTGTGGCTCGACACCCGAAAGCTTCTGTGTCGTTGAGCCTATTCAGTTGTTATTCAGTTGTAAGTGGCCAGGCGAGCCTGCGACCTGTCGTCGCGCCAGTGGCTAACTCAGGCCTTCCTTGCCCTAAGCTCTGCCTCAACGTCGATTTCAATATTAGCCTTCACAATCGAGTCGAGCGGCACCCTAATACGACCACTCGTTTTGTCCTCGAAGAGCACTTCCTCGCCATCCACTCCAATCAAACGGCCCCGAAAGTTGCGCTGGCCGCCGATCGGCTGATGCGTCTTCATTTTGGCTTGACTGCCGGCAAATCGTTCGTAGTCCGCTCGTTTGTACAGGCCTCGATCCAGACCTGGTGACGATACTTCCAACGTATAGCTGGAATGAATGAAGTCTTCCACATCGAGGATGGTGCCCAGGTGATGACTCACTTCGGAGCAGTCCTCATGAGTGACGCCTTCCGCCTTGTCAATGAAAATACGGACTATCGGCTTATTGTCTGGCCCTGCGACTTCTGCATGAACTAGCTCCAGTCCGTGGTCGATTGCTGCCTTTTCAGCGATTTCCTGAACTCGTTTTTCAATCGACCTGGCGCCCACGTTATCCCCCGAAAACCACTTGCCCAAAAGAAAAAGTGGGCGCGAACCCACAGGACGACACCGCCGCGCTTCGAGCAAGCCGTGAATTATACGACGACGTTCAGGGGGAAGCAAGCAGGGCAGCCTCGCCTCGCTACGTTTTAGCGCCTGCGCAGACGAGCCTTCATTTCATCGAGAGGTATGGAGGAGTCAGGGTTCGCACCGTGGGCCGCGAGTCGCGCTTCAATCAACGCCTCATCCTCTTCCGAAAGCGGACACGTAATTTTGAGAAATCCTCCCATCTCACACTTTCCCTCGAAGCTGATTTCAGTTATTATCCTTGTAAGTTCCAGGTCTGAATGCGCCGTCAGCCCCCATGAGCAGGTAGGCCAGCGAGAACGTGGCAAACACCAAGAGCACCATCACCACGTAGCCGACGATTACCGCAAGTACAGCCCTTAACATTTCTAGTCCTCCTTAAGAAACTCTTTGGAGTGCGCCGGCAGAGCGAAGCGGCGACGGCGCTTTGGATTTGCCGCTTGCTCGTCACATCCAAAGCGGTGTCGCGCTGCGCTCGCCACCGCACTCCAAAAAGCGTGGTCTCCATGCTACGTTCAGTTCGTGAATCAAAGCCTCTAGTACCCCACCTGCCACGCCTTGAGCGAATCAATCGGATAGATCAGCATCATAATTTGCATGAGCAGGCTGTCTCTAATCCAGATGAGCAACACCAGCTCTGTTAACGCAAACGCTACGATCGATCGACTTAGTCCAAGTCTCTGCACGATCAAGAATCCGATTCCACACGTCGCCACATCGGCCAGTGAGTTAGCGACAGAGTCACCGTAATAGCCTTGCGCTGCCGTCGCTTCGCGGTACCGCTGAATCGTGAACTCAGTATTCTCGAATACTTCCCAGAGCGCTTCCAGCAAAATCGCCAGTGAGAGTTGCCACAGCCGCGGCATCCGAGGCAGTAGCCACGAAAGCAACCAGAAAAAGACAAAACCGTGTAGCACGTGCGTGAACGCATAGGGATCAAGAAGGTGTTGAGAGTTGTGTAAACTCCAAATGTCGCCCGCCCAGAGAAAGGGCTGGCCACAGGAACACCACCATGAACGACCCTGGTTGCGCAGTTGAAACGTGGCGGCCAGCAACACCGCTACCAGCGCGAGCAGCGGCCATAGTTTTCGAACTGACATGTATCTTGTAATTTTTCCTTGTGCTTCCCCACGTCACCCGGTCGCTACCGCTCCTCGGTTCCGACACGCGAGCGGCGAGCCGGCACGCGCCAGAAATAAATCGTGCGGAAGAGACCTTTCTGCCATGGCACTCTGATCTTGCATTCCGGCTTCCAATCGCCCATATGAAAATCGTGTGAGAGTATGCGACTACCCGGCCGTAATTCACCGAGAAGTTTAGGGCGTAATAGCAAGTTGATTTTATTCGACAGGTAAAGCGTAACCACCGTCGCCTCACTGATGTTGGAACGAAACATGTCGGCGTTACGAAAGCTTACAAGGCCCTCAACACTTGCCTGCTGCGCCCGCTCTTCGGCGACCATCACCATCTTGGGATCGATCTCAATGCCCACCGCCCGGATGCCATATTGCTGCGCGGCCACTATTGGAATGCGTCCATCGCCACTGCCCAGATCGTATAACACGTCGCCCTGCTTGATGTCGGCCAGACGCAGCATCTCAGTTACAGTTTCGTCAGGTGTTGGATAATAGATGACATCCGGCTTGCGCAATGGTCGTTGGCGGATGCGCGGTCGGCGTTGTTTCACCACCCTCCGTGCGACATCGGGTTGACCACCTTGGCCGGTTTGCGGTGCGGTCGAAGTGGAAGCGGACTGTTGCGAGAGAGGGTTCACCGGCGTGACGCGCAAAGCCGGTGACGGTATTAAACAGAAGAGGAGCAAGAGGGTGGTCATTATGTCTTGTAATGCTGGTTCCTCGATCTGCACAGGAAAGAACTCTGAGCCTGCCGCGTGCCAGGTGACGCCGTCTTAAGCCGCAAATAGGGAAAACGATCCACGAAATTTCACGAAAAGACACGAAAGCAATTCGTGGTAGTTCGTGTGATTTCGTGGATCGTTGCTGCTGTCAAAACTTTGCTCAAAACCAAAAACAATACGGACTGGTATCACAGATTCACAGCGCTATTCATTCGTGGCAGCAATAGCATCAATCTCGATCAGAAACCCATGATGTAGTTCTTTAGTCGGGATGACTGCTCTGGCTGGACGATGCTCTCCCATGACCCTTGAGTACACCTCATTTACTCGCTCCCACAAATCAATGTCCGCGACAAAGACCGTCATCTTGAGTACGAGATTCATGTCGCTACCGGCGGCTTTCAATATCTCACTGACGTTCTTGAGCACCCGTTCGGTCTGCTCTTCAATTGAGGCCAGCTTCCTTTCTCCGGTCTGCGGATCGATAGCGAGTTGCCCGGCTACAAACACGAGACCATTGTAAACAACTGCTTGCGAGTAATGTCCGGCAGGGATTGGCGCCTTCTCCGTTTCGATAGTTCTGATTTTCATAGGCTGGCATGTTATGCCGCGGGGATAGCTCGGTCAATCCAGGTCCGCCGCTAACCACCGAGTTTCGTTTTCACCATCTCACTCACGCTGCGACCGTCGGCGTTCTTCCCTGCCAGTCCCCTCTGGGCAGCTTTGATCACCTTACCCATATCCTTCATTGAAGCTGCGCCAGTTTCTGATATTGCAGCAGCGACAGCCTGTTCGATTTCTTCCGGCGAAGCAGCCTGCGGAAGATAAGCCTCAATCACTGTGATCTCCGCCTTTTCCTTCTCCGCTAAATCGTGGCGGGCGCCCTTTTCATACTGCTCGACTGAGTCGCGCCGCTGCTTAACCATCGATCGCAGCAGCTTGGCCATCTCTTCGTCGTCAAGTTCGCTGCCTTTCTCAATTTCGCGATTCATCATGCCGGCTTTAACCATGCGCAATGTCGAGAGTCGCGCGGCATCCTGGGCTTTCATGGCAGCAGTCAAATCCGAGACGATCTTCTGTTTTAGACTCATTGCTTGTAATGTCCTCCCTCCTGAATATGCAGCACCCACCTTGCCGTCCGAGCTGAACAGCTCAACCAGCCCGTGATAGCTGGCGACAGCATAGGCCTGGGGTGGAGCGCAACTGAACTCCAGGTCAACCACAAGTGGATTCAACTAAGCCCGCGAAGCCGGGCGACAGCGGTTACTGCTCGCAACTTAAACGAGTCTCTTTTGTTGGCGCTGTCACCCGCTCGCGGGCTGGGAACTTAAATGCGATTGTCCCGGGGGCTCAGGCCCCAGGCATTATGCTTTCGCCACGCTTCGCGGGCTCTAGGTTCCACGGCCGCACGCCTCGCTGGCGCACGTCACGCAGTATGCCCATTGGACCTGGCAAGATACTCACGAAGAAATTTACCGGTATAAGACTGCGGGATTTTCATTATGTCTTCCGGAGTTCCACTGCCGACAACGTAGCCACCAGCATCGCCGCCTTCGGGACCCAGATCGATAATGTAATCAGCCGTCTTGATCACGTCGAGGTTGTGCTCGATCACCAGCAACGAGCCCCCGGCTTCAATCAACGCGCGGAAAGCCGCCAGAAGTTTGTTGATATCGTCAAAGTGCAGCCCGGTGGTTGGTTCATCAAAGATGTAGAGGGTGTTTGAGCCCGTGCGTTTGGACAGATGCGCGGCAAGTTTGATGCGCTGGGCCTCACCTCCGGAAAGGGTGGTTGCTGATTGACCGAGACGAAGATACCCCAAACCTACATCATTGAGGACGCGCAGGCGATTAGTAATCTTTGGAACCTCGCGAAAGAAAGTGATTGCTTCCCTGACCGTGAGACTCAAAACCTCATGCACATTCTTGCCGCGATAGCGTATGTCCAGGATCTGCTGCTTAAAGCGCATGCCTTTGCATTCCTCACATATGAGCTCAACATCAGCAAGGAACTGCATCTCTACCGTAACCGTGCCATCGCCCTGGCAAACCTCACAGCGACCGCCGGGAAGGTTGAAAGAGAAGCGGGATGGATCGAGCCCGCGTCCCTGCGCTTCGCGGGTTGAGGCGAAGACCTCGCGGATGGCATCGTATATCTTGATGTAGGTTACCGGGTTTGAGCGCGGAGTCCGCCCGATGGGAGACTGATCCACCAGGATAACGTCGTCGACGAGTTGCCCGCCTTCCAGCTTCTGAAAAGCCCCCACCTGCCCCTGCCAGTCCCCTTTTTGCTTCTTCAGACCTGCATAGATGCAATTATGAATTAGAGTAGATTTTCCGGATCCACTCACGCCTGTGATGCAAACCAGCATGTCGAGTGGCAGCTCAACGTCGATGGTCTTCAGGTTGTGCTCAGCGGCGCCGCGCAGCGTCAGGCGCCTTTTCTGAAACAACCGCCGTTGCTTCGGTTCCTTAATCTCGGTTTCCCCGCGCAGGTAACGCGCAGTCAGAGACGCGTCGTTGGCGATCAGGCCCGGGAAATCGCCTTCGTAAATTACCCGCCCGCCGAGCTCGCCGGCCGCGGGCCCAATATCCAGGATGTGATCGGCGGCGCGCATCATCTCGGCATCATGTTCGACGACCAGAACCGTATTGCCAATATCACGCAAGTTATGCAGCAGCCGAATCAACCGTTCATTGTCGCGCGGGTGTAGCCCAATCGAGGGCTCATCCAAAACGTAAAGCGCGCCGACCAGTGAGGAGCCCAGGTTAGTGGCCAATTGAATCCGTTGCGCCTCCCCGCCTGAGAGAGTCGAAGCGAGACGAGCCAGCGTCAGATAATCGAGACCCACATCGACGAGGAACCGCAATCTTCGTCGAATCTCAAACAGAATTCTCTCCGCAATGGCATTTTGTTCAGTCGCAAGCTGCAACGATTCGAAAAAAACCTGCGTATTCTTGATCGCCAAGGCGCAAATCTCGGGCAGCGTACGTCCGCCTACCTTTACGTCACGCGCTTCCTGGCGCAGTCGGTCGCCGCCGCAATCCGGACACAAGGTGAAGCCTCGGTATTTCGACAGAAACACGCGCACGTGCAGCTTATATTTTTTCGTCTCCAGCCAGTCAAAGAATCCGCGCACTCCGCCCCACTCCTGCTTACCTTCAACTATGGCTCGCTGTTCAGCACGCGATAGCTGCCCGAAGGGAATGTTCATCGGAATCTTCTCTGTCTTGCAAAACTGGCCCAGCTCGTCCTGAGCCCATTCGTGTTGCGGTTTCGTCCAGGGTTCAATTGCACCCTCATTCAAGGCCAATCCGGGATTCGGAATCACCAGATTGAGATCGAGTCCGATGGTGTTTCCAAAACCCTGGCAGGTTGGGCAAGCCCCGTACGGATTGTTGAAGCTAAAGAGGCGCGGTTCCGGTTGTGCGTAGACTGTGCCGTCATTCTTGCACTCGAACCTGTCCGAGAACTTAAAGCGTCCAGGTTCCGCTTCAACTGTTTCGACTACTGCCGAACCGTGGCCCTCCTGGAAACAGATCTCGAGGGAGTCGACCAGGCGCTGGCGGACTTCCGGGAGGGCGACAAGCCGATCGACCATCACGTAAATGCCCTCGAAGTCGGGCAGGGTGTAATCGTCGGGGGAATGAAGTTCGATCGTTTGCCCCTTGGCGTAAAGCCGCGTAAACCCACGCTGCATCAGACTCATGATGTGCGCAGTGATCGACTGACGCGGAGAAGGGGAGACGGGGCGACTGGGAGATCTCTTTCGCCGCTTCTCCCTATCTCCTTGTCTCAAGGTCTCCTCGACGCTTGCGCCAATCTCCTTTAATCCGTTACCGGCGGGAAACAGGACATAGAAACGCGTCCCTGCCGCAACCGTGCTTAAGACCTCGTCCGCTACTGACTCCGGTGAATCACGGTAGACCTCGCGGCCACAAACTCGACAGTAAGTTGTTCCGACACGGGCATAGAGCAGGCGCAGATAGTCGTGGACTTCAGTCTGGGTGCCCACCGTTGAGCGGGGATTTCGGGTTGAGTTCTTCTGGCGGATGGCGATGGCCGGCGCGATTCCTCGTACCTCGTCCACGTCGGGTTTGTCCATACGCTCGAGAAACTGACGAGCGTACGCCGATAGTGATTCAACGTATCTCCGCTGACCTTCGGCGTAAACGGTGTCGAAAGCGAGGGACGACTTTCCGGAACCACTCACGCCCGTGACCACCGTCATCTGATTGATCGGGATCGAAAAGGAAATATTCTTGAGGTTGTTAACCCTTGCCCCGCGGACTTCAATGGCTTCTTCAGGCATATTTAATTGGTCGCGTGACCCTGGTGGACGGAATCTCGGGTCCTTCGCAAACTTTGAATAATACCCGTTTCCTTGTCCGAGCGCGACATGGCACGCACAACCCGAACTACAAGCGAAATAACACAGGGCGGACCAGGGCGGACATGTCGCAAACAAACTAAGATATCTATTTCGCGCGGGTTCGTGTTGTTTCGTGGATAGTGTTTGTTGTTCGCAGCCTGCTAGACTAGGTATTGAGAACATCTTCGAACGGTAGGTCCGGCTGGCTCCTTGAATCTCGCGTGACCACGTAGATACGCATCGCCAGAGCCAGAATAGCCAGAGCGAGGACGATCCAGATGATGGTCCAGATGAACGCGGGAATTCCGGTGGCGTTTGCCATGTTTACCGCGTCGGTGGGAACGCTGGTGGTAAATGGCGAAGAAAGAAAGAAAACTGTTTTTAGATCCAGCAGCGCATTCAAGACACATTGGACTGCCAGAAAACTGACGAAGAAGGTAACTACCCGCGCGCTTGCAAATTTAGCCAGCGCGACCATCCCGACTGAGAGAAATGTTCCCGCAATAAAAGTGAAGGGAATGCCGGAAAGCGCGCCCCACGAAAAGATCGGAGTCAGGATTCCATAAATCAGAGTCAGAGCGAAGATCACCGCGGCGGATCCGATCAATACGATACGGGCCGCGATGGCTTTCCGTATCAGTACCAGCAGCAGCCCCCCATAGGCCATAGAACCCAGGTAGCCCGCGCTCGCCACAAAAGACTGGGACAGCAGTCCGCCCTGCGTCGTATAAGTCTCCCCACTGGCGTTCATCGCCACGCTCAGGCTGCCGACCGAGTTTCCGGTGAGCAATGCGGCGATTGCATGTCCGCCTTCATGGATAAAGGTCACGAAAATCCGGAAAGGATAGGTCAATACTTCGGCGAAGGGAATGAACCAGAGGACAATCGATATTGCGGCTGCGGCCAGCAACGTGATCGCCTGAGGGCGCGCATCTTGGGAAATTCTTAATCTCACCGTTAACTCTCCATAAACTCAGTGCGATCCGGTCCCAATTCGTTCTCGTCAAGCTGACCACTTATGACTCGTCCTGGACTTCGTCTGGTAAACGTCAAACAAATTGACGATGTTCCACCCGTGTCAGAAATCGGAGTCAGGAATCAAAGTCTTCTCTCTGATAATCACCCGATTTGCCGCCCGTCTTACTTTCGAGTCGCACCTCAACGATCCGTATTCCCTTGTCCAGCGCCTTGCACATGTCGTATACGGTCAGCGCCGCCACAGAGACGGCAGTCAAGGCTTCCATCTCAACCCCAGTTTGAGCGTGCGTTGCTACCTCTGCCTCGAGACGCACACCGTCGTCGTTCACACTTGCGCGCACGTCGATGTGGGTTAAGGGAAGTGGGTGGCAAAGCGGTATCAGTTCCGCCGTTTTTTTGGCGGCCATGATACCGGCGATGCGAGCGGCTTCCAGCGGATCGCCTTTGGGAGTGCGGCGACTCTCCAATGCGGCGAGCGTATCAGGCGACATCAACACGCGCGCCGAGGCGACTGCGCGCCGCAAACTTATCGTCTTTACGCTGGTATCAACCATTCGCACGCGGCTGTGTTCGTCAACATGCGATAACTCTTTCATAACACAATCAAATTGACTATTGCCTTTTGTTGAGCTTATCAGAATAATCTCATTCGGAAAAATCCAGTCAACAGGGCAGACCAGACATCTTGGCAAAGTTTCATGAATGAGAAAAAGCGTTTTGGGTTTTCGTGATTTTTCGTGTGATTTCGTGGATCGCCTTTCGTGGGCAAAGATTCGATCCATGAAATCACACGAAGCCTCACGAAAAAAAGATTCAGAGTCTATTGAGAGACACTAAATAATGTCAGCTCTTCTTCAAGATTCCGTAGATTTGGGAAACGAGCGAATGATCTCGCCGCCGCAGACGCAAGCTGACCAGATGGCGGAGGCGCTAATCCTCACGCCGCAAAGCTCGGCGAGTCCTCCACCAGGATACAGTGGGCTCGCAGAACACTCCACTCCCGCTCATGCGTTCCTGGAACATTTAACCTCAATACTTTTTCCGATCCTGTTTGTCCCCAATGTCTACTTCTCGTTGGCTCGTCTATACGACCTCGAACTGCTCTGGCTGGCTGCACTCGCAATTCCGCTCGCCTTAGTGTTGGGCGACTTGGTCGGAGGGTTGGTACATTGGGCCGCAGACACTTACTTCTCGGAAGATACTCCCGTGGTGGGTCCGGCACTAATCAAACCGTTTCGCCAACACCACATTTTCCCGCGTGACATTTGCACGCACACACTCGTGAGTATTGTAGGAAACGTTTGCATTCTGGCCCTTCCCGTCCTCGCGCTGTGCTTGTATGTGCTTTTGGTGAGCCGGCATGGCCTGATCGCGTTTGCGGTCTTTTTCACAACTTTATTGGCCGCTGCAACGGTTGCGACCAACGTCATTCACAAGTGGGCGCATCAGGAAAAGCCCTCCCCCGTAGTGCGCTTGTTGCAGGGAATGCGTCTGGTCCTGGAACCAGGGCACCACCAGGTCCACCACACGGAACCCTTTGAAATGCATTACTGCATTACCAATGGCTGGCTGAATCCACTCTTGAACAAGATCGGATTCTTTCGCAAACTTGAGGCGGGCCTGCGCTTTCTCGGAATCGAAACTACCAATTCCAAGAGCAGCTGCAGCCACAGATGAACACGGATAGGACGGATCAGAAAGAACTGACGGACAATCAGAAAAGGTGCTCATATAGCAGTACGGCATCCTTAATCTTTGACGCAATGTTCTCTCTGGTCGGATAGTCCAACTCAGTTTAAGTTTATTATCCGGTCATATCCGTGGTCATCTGTGGCAGATTTCTTTACAGCGCGCGAAGGTAGGTCTGCTCCCCGAATTTGATTGGTTCACGCCGGTAAGCGTACGACTCGGACCGGCGATCCTATCTCGATGGTCGCAACTCCGGCGGGAACTTTAATAAGTCCAGTTGCGCGCGCGAATGCGACGAAATCCGACGAGCCTCCCCATTTTAAGGGTTGGACCAGGAGATGCCCCGCCTCCCCTGTTCTTATTTGGCTGGGCAAATAACTCTCCCTATCGACTGATCCTTTTACGCTGCGTTCGAGGATGGCCCATTCTTCCTCAAGCGCCGGCTCATGCGCCCCTTGCATTGCTAACAACGAAGTGCGCGCAAACAGATTAAAAGTCACCGAGACGGACACCGGATTCCCCGGCAAACCAAATACTAGTATGCCGTTTGGCAGGCGTGCGAAGACTGTCGGTTTTCCGGGACGCAGCGCAACGCGTTCAAAGAATATTTCTGCGCCAAGTTCCTTCAGGGCCGTCTTGGTGAAATCATAAACTCCCATTGAAACTCCGCCTGAGGTGATAAGAACGTCAGAGGTTTTGGAAGCCACCGCGATTCGCTTCTTCAGCACATTCGAGTCGTCGTCCGCAAGAGGCATTAGTTTGACCGCAGCTCCCGCAAGCGCGGCGTAAGCACCGATGGAGTAGTTATTCGAATCGCGTATTTGATCTCCGCCGGGCTTTTGGCTTACCGCCACCAATTCGCTGCCGGTCGCGAGCACCGCCACCCTGGGTTCCCGCCCAACGGTCACCCGACCGTAACCGAACGACGCCAGCACGGCCATCATCGCCGCGTTGATCCGTTCGCCGGCCCGTAAAACAGTCTCACCTGCTTTGATCTCGCTCGCGCGGCAAACAATTGATTTCCCAAAGCTAGCGGGGCGCTGGATCTCAACCGTCGCTCCCTCATCCAGTTCGCTGGTTAGCTCGATCTGCTGCACGGTATCGGCGCCTTGCGGCACTGGTGCGCCGGTCATGATGCGCACGGCTTGACCGGCCAGCATTTCGTTATGCCATCCCGCGCCCGCCACCGACTCGCCCACAATCCGCAGCCGAACCGGGGCACGATGGGTGTCAGCAGCCCGCACCGCGTAACCATCCATCTGGGAACGATCGAAGGCCGGCAGGTCAGAATCGGCAATGACGTCTTCGGCGAGAAATCGACTCAATGCATCTTCAAGCTCGACGCGCTCAGGAGACAGCACCTGAGTCTGCTCCTTAACAATTTGAATGGCTTCGGCCACAGTGATCATCGAAGTCTTACCTTAAAACTACTTGCGCCAACCACGCGGCGACAGGAAGATTTGTAGGGGCGTCCCTCCGTGGGCGCCCGCCGCCGAACGCCGCTGTTCAGCCCACTAATTCTTAATACGTTAGGCGCGCCTTCGACTGTGGAATTATCCTCGAAAACGGCGCTTGCCATGAACACTGCACATCTCCGATAATCAATTCGGAGGAAATTATGAAGCCACTCAAGAAGCAAATCAAGATTGAACGCCCCAAAAGGGAAAAGGTAAATCGGGAGCAAGCATTAAAGAGAATCAAAGAACTTCCTAAGCGGAGGGAGAAAATCATTGCCGCTATCCGAGAAGATACGCATTGAGATTTTCATTCCTGACCTGCCAGATCCGATCTATGGCCGCATTCTTGATGAATTCGGCGACGAGCTGAGTTATGCCTTCGGCGGCTGTACGATAGCTTCGACCTCTGGAAAGTACCGCTCAGATTCTGGTGTGATCCTTCCAGATAGAATCAATATTCTCTTCACAGATGCTCCTTTCGAGTGGGAGAAAGATCGAGATGTGGTTGAAAGGTATATGCTGCCTGAATAGGACCCCTTCCGTCGCTTGACCACCGCCACGATCTGCGGTGATCTTGGGCGGCATTAAGACATCCATGAAGACATCGTTAATCATTATCTCGCTGGCGTTGCTCGTCTGCCTCGCCTGCCTCGTCTGGCTCGGATCGCGACCGGACGAGCCGGTCGCCGAGAGCGTCTCGGACACGTCCCGAGGCCCGTCGTTCGAGGTGCGCGTCGTCATGCCTCGCTCCGGCCTGCCCCTCGGCGGGATCCTCCCGGATGCGCTCGTGGAGAAGCTCGACGGTACCCCCCGCGAGTTGCGTTTCGACCACACGAGCCGTGGCGCCGAGATCGGCAGCGTCGAACACGACCGCCTCGAGCTCAGGGCCGACGGCTGGGACCTCTTCATCGAGACCGACGGCGAAGGGCGCATCGCTCCAGGGACGCGCCTCGTGTTCCCGCTGGGTCTCGGGGGCAGGCGGGTGAGACTGGACTGCCGACCTGCGGATCCCGGTATCGGCCAACTCCGCACCACCACGCGGGCAGGCTCCGACGATCTCGGCGGCCGCTTCCTCGTCGAACTCGCCACCTGCAAGAATGCCGAGTCGGGGAAGGCTATCGAGTGGCCGCCGGCACCGCTCACCGTCCGCGGGAGCTTCGTGGGCCGCCACACGGCCGTCGCTAGAGCCCAAGGGAGACCGCCCAACGCCCGAATTTCAGAGGCGCGCCGCGAATAGCGACAATTTACAGCAAGGGACGCAAGATGACAAAGGGACTATCGGCGCGTCCTCTGCAATGATTTGTTCGGTGCGGGACTCCAAGAAAATCGTCATACGTCGCTGAACTCAGGCAGGTACTTCACCAAGCCTCGCCGTCCAGCTAGTGCTTCAGATTTTAGCTCCGCGACCATGAACACCTCGTCAGGAACAGGATACTCGCAACTTAGCTCTTTCTCTTTAGCTGGAACAAACCCGAAACGAGGATAGTATTCAGGATGTCCAAGCACAACGACAACGTTGCAGCCAATACGCTGACACTCCTTCAAGCCTTCTCGCACCAACTGAGAACCGAGTCCTTGCTTTTGGTACTCAGGTAAAACCGCCATCGGTGCAAGACCTAACGCCAGAGAAGCAGAGTCACTGGTCTCGATTGAGACGGGGCTGAAGAAGATGTGCCCGACGACTTGCCCATCCTTAACAGCTACGAGCGAGATTTGTGGATCGGCCACCGCTCGTAGCTTGTCCACCAGAACCGCTTCATCCGAGCCGCCAAAAGCTAGTTCATTGATCTGACGAACTGCCGGGTAATCTTCTGCTGTTTCAACACGAACGATAATCATTAAGTTCTCCTGCCGCGAAACACGTGAGCACCGAACGCTTATTTAGGCGCGGCGTCGGGTTGAACAACCCAGCCTACGCAACAAGACCACCGCAGAGCAAGATCGCAGAAAGCAGACATGCGAACAAAGCGCTGAATAAACCCGGCCACACCCTTAACAGATCTCAAGTTATGAGCCACAGGTGGGTTCGACCGAAGTCGCTCACCCAGGCTTCACGCGAGACACATTCCCGCGACCCGAAGCAAGGCGACTCCCCACTTCTCAAATGACTCTGCCGAAGCGAAGCGAAAGGTAAGGTTGGGTGGTGGTAGTTATGGGCAGGCCGGCGAAGTGCTTATACGAGTTCGGCCCTTTCCACTTAGACCCGGCAGAGCACGTCCTGCTTCGTGACGGCGAGCCCGTCGCGCTGAGGCCGAAGGATCTCGCCGTCCTCGTGGCGCTCGTGGATAACCACGGGCACGTGCTCACGAAAGACGAGTTGTTGAAAGGGGTCTGGCCGGGCCAGTTCGTCGAAGAGGGCAACCTCAATCGGCACATCTCGTCGCTGAGGAGGGTGCTGGGCGAGTCTTCCGACGCACCCCAATACGTCGAGACGGTCCCGAAGGTCGGCTATCGCTTCGTCGCCCCCGTGCGAGAGATTCGGGACCGAAGCGCCGACATGGTGATAGAACGTCACACCATCGCGCGCATCGTCACCGAAGAGGAGGAAGAGGCGAACGGCCGCGGGGAGCTCGAGCCGGCATTCGAGCCGAAGGCGCTTCTCACAACGCGGGCGAAAGATAAAGAGGTAAACCGAAGTGATGATCCGCGCCCGAATGTGTCGTTGTACAACAACTTCCAGGGCACGGTTCGGCGCTTTCCTGACCTCGGCGACAAACCGATAACCAACCTTGGGCACTGTCTCGATGTATTGATGCTTGCCGTCGCCGTCTCCCAGGGCCTTCCTCAGTGTCCAGATATTACGGGCAAGGTTAGCCTCCTCGACGAAAGCGCCCGCCCACACGCGGCTCATCAGCTCTTCCTTTTCCACCAGGCGGCCGCTCTTTTCCAGCAGCAGCAGGAGGGTGTTGAAGGCCTTCGGCCTCAGCGGGATCTGCTCCTCGCCGCGGAGCAGCAGGCGCTCTGTGGTGTCGAGTCTGAACTCGCCGAACTCGTAAACGCGGTTGGGCTGGTCGCTCATCGGGAAAAGGAGCAATTTAGGAGAAGTTTTGGAGAAATTTCCAAAGACTTACTGGTCGGTTCCGTCTACCGTGCGCTCCCAACAGAGGGAGCTTGCGTAAGGAGGAAAACTTAGATGAAAACGAAAATGCAGTTGATCAAGATCGGACTAGGAATAGTGCTCGGTGCGGTTACCATGGCGATCGTTTTGCCCGCTTTGGCGCACGATGATGACGATCACCCTTCACCTCGGCCCAATTGGTCGAGGACCAAACTGGTCGTCGAAAATGCCATCCTGACCGGCTTACCGGGGGGTGCGCTTTTTCCGTTCATTGATTCCACGCCGAATCGCATTGTGTCTACACACATTGCGTTGACGGACGCGACAAGTGTCTGCTCGCCGGGCGCGGCGCCGCCGGCGAACCTACAAGTGCTGGTCGGTGTGGCGGGAGGAAGTCTTATGCCGGTTATGACAGCCTCGACAAATACAGGAATCGGGTCGAGTAGCCAATGCGTTTTCCACGTAACGGTGAGACCCGGTGAACACGGAGTGCCTAGACGGATAACCGACATTGTAGTTGTAAACGGTGGGACCGCTCCGCTAACTGCGTGGAACACGGTGACCGTGTCCGCAGAGGTAAGTGAGGCTCGATTCGGCGGCGACGTTCACCATTAATCAACCTGGTGAAGCGGGCGATGGCGTTTGACATCTACCGCGTCCGCGACGTGCGAGCCGGGGCAGCCAACCGCGAGCCGGACTGTGCGGCCAGGTCGCTGTGCGCCCAGGGCACGCTCTCGATGCAGCGCCCGCTTCACGAACAACACGGGCCAGGCAATCACCCGCCGGCGCTTCCGTGGCTACGACATCACGACGCTCGGCAGCCCGAACGCCTATTGCGGCTCGGCGCAGGCCGACCTGCGCGTGCTCTCCATCTCGGGGACGACGACAGCGGCGGCGGCAGCGCCGACGGCAGAGGCCAGTGCGGCGCTTTCACTGCATATACAAGCAGCAAGTCCTTACCTTATTTCTTTGCGGGCGAGTCGTTGGTTACTACAAGCGCCTGAACTTTTCGATCTCTCCGGGTGAGAAAGATATCAATTACTTTGCCTTCCTGCGCTGCGATATCAATGTCGGGGCGCGCTTACGGGCGGGATGAGTTTCGCGGTAGCCACTACGTGCTCGTGGGTGGTGGCTATTTGCACCGGCTGGGTTATCTGCCGGAGTTCCTCGGCGGCAAATTTTATGGACTCGGGTGGATCGAGGTTATTTGGCGTCTCTAGAAGCCCGTCGAAATGTTCCTCTGGCCCACCGCGCCGACCGGCGGATTGAAATTATTGGTGTTCCAAGTGTTGGAACGTGCGCGAGATGAGATTTGGCCATGACCTGAGAGGAAAGTTAATGAGTCACCAGGCAGTCGCGACTGCTCAGGATCAAGACCATCCCTGACTTGCCAACGGCAGGAAAGGCTGCCCTCGATGCGACCATCTTGAATTCGGCGAGGGCAGAGCAAGAGGATTTTAGGCGAAGGCAAAGTCAGTAAGTCCCCTTTTTCTTGTGTTTAGATTGATTTACTGGCACATCTACTGGCACAATGTACCAGGAGCGTACACCTAAGCGCGGTTCTCACTAACTGTAACTTCTTGAAAATAAATGGCGGAGCCGACGGGACTCGAACCCGCGACCTCCGACGTGACAGGCCGGCGTTCTAACCAACTGAACTACGACTCCGCATGCAAACCCGAAATGTCAAAAGCAGGCTAGCAAATTCGCTGTATCAATCGTGCCCTGCCGCACGATACTCTGTCTGCCCGAAGACAGCAAGAATCTCCACCCTGACAACAGTAAATGGTAGGCACGGAGGGATTCGAACCCCCAACCTCTTCCTTGTAAGGGAAGCCGTCTACCATTGACATACGTGCCTCAATAAACTGGGACAGGCATTCCTGCCAATCGCTGCCCCTACTGCCCAACATGATGTCTGGCACTAATAAACTTCTCTGGGCACGAGCACTTCAAAGAGCATCAACTAGGATTGCGACGATTATCATAGGTCGCTCTGGAGCGAACGTCATGCTAAGAGAACCGTAGCGGGACTGTCAAGGTGAGCAGAAAAACTGGTGGCGTCCCAGTTTGGCTTTCTTCACTTGCTGTCCTATGAGGTAGGAACGGGAAATCAAAAACGATCCACGAAATACCACGAAAGATCACTACTAACATTTTCGTGGTTTTTCGTGTGATTTCGTGGATCGCCATGCCGTGGGCAAAGGCTCGATCCATGAAATGACACGAAGCCGCACAAAAAAACTGTAAAGTCAATTGAGAGACGCGACACTATTTGGAAGCCGTTTTGAAGGCAAGATGGCCTCGCGCTTTTGCAGTCACGGCATTCCAGTTATATTCTAATCAAAACATCGACCCGGACATTATCACCATGCAAACAAGCATATCCAACTTTCTTCCCCAATTGCGCAAGAGGACTCTAACCCTGCTATTGCTTTGCCTTTTCCCTGGCTTTTTGACTGCCCTTGGCCAGGAGCAAACGAAGCAACGGCCGCGGCGAGTCACTGGAACTGAAAATCAGTCCTCAACGCCAAGAGTCTCGCCGGTGCCGGCGCCGGAAGACGTCGACGAGGGTGACGTGGTGCGCGTCGAGACCCAACTCGTTTCTGTTCCCGCGGTCATCAAGAACAACTCGGGACGACCCTTGCTGGGACTGCGCCGGGAAAACTTTCTGGTGTACGAAGATGGTCAACCTCAGTTGATAGCAAACTTCGGCACCACTGAGGCGCCCTTTGAGATTGCCTTACTCCTCGATACTTCCGGCTCGACTCGCGCGGACGTTGCGCTCATCCGCCAGGCCGCAAATGCTTTCATCAACAACCTTCGCTCAGGGGACCGGGTCGCCATAGTCGCTTTCAACACGCTGCAGAAAGGGAGCACGCAAATCGCGACTGTCGAAGTGCTTTCTGAACTGACAGCAAATCGGCAGTCGCTTCAAAACGCGATTCAGGGGCTTGGGTCAGCGAACGGAACGCCTTTTTATGATGCGCTGGATCGTGTCGCCCGGCAGGTTTTTCGAGATCCTCCGGGCGAGGAAGTGCGTGGTCGTCGCGCTCTCGTCGCTTTGACTGATGGAGTCGATTCGACGAGTGATTCAGACTTTGCCACCGCGCGAGCGAGATTGACTAGCGTTGGAATCGCCTCTTATTTCATTCAGGTCAACACCGAGGATTTCGTCGAGGATCGGTTGCTAAAGGATTGCGAGGATGATGGCCGGTTGAGTCTTTCGGCGAGACAGCTCAAGCGTTACCGTGCGATCTTTGTCCCGCGTGCCAGCTCGGACGACTTCTCAGACTTTTGCCAGATGGGCTCGTTTGAGCGAATGCAGATCAGCCGCGACCTTTACAATCTCGCCCGTCGGGAGATGAACGACCTGGCCAGGGCCAGCGGCGGCAAGAATTTCGTAGCGGCCAGCTTGCAGGATGCTCGCGCTGCCTTTGCCCAGGTGGCTAATGAAATCGGTACCCAATACAGTTTGGGTTATTACCCTACTAATAAGACGCGCGATGGAAAGTTTCGAACGATTCGCATCGAGGTGCGCGGCGTTCCAGAAAAGCCACACATCCGCGCGCGAGAAGGTTACGTCGCGCCGAAGGGATAGCGGGTTATTGCCGATTGCCGATTGCCAATTGCCGATTTATTGACGACGGAAGTACCGCCCTAGAGGGGCCATTGAATCCGGTCATTCGATCAGCAAATCAGAATGACGCTGGGGCCAATCACAATCGGCAATCGGCAATTGGCAATCGGAAATGTTCTTTGAACGGTGTCACATGTCCCATAACAACAAATTCAATCGCGTAGCTCTAATAGTGCTTGACGGCGCCGGTATTGGCGAGATGCCTGATGCTGAAGCTTGGGGCGACGCCGGCTCTGACACTCTCGGCCACATACTCGAGTCACGCCCGGTTCATCTGCCAAACCTCCAGGGTTACGGGCTGGGTAATATTCGTCCGTTACCAGGCGTGCCGGCGTTGCCGGATCCGCGGGGCTCATACGGACGCTGCGCTTTGCGTTCAAACGGCAAAGACACAACCACGGGCCATTGGGAAATGGCCGGGATAGTTTTGGAGAAGGGTTTTCCCACTTATCCAAACGGGTTTCCTCATAGCATCATCGATCAGTTTGTTCGGGAAACTAGCGTCCCCGGAATTCTCGGAAACGTTCCAGCCTCGGGGACAGAAATCATCAAGGAGCTTGGCGACGAGCATGTCAGGACAGCGAAGCCCATTGTCTATACCTCCGCCGATTCGGTTTTTCAGATTGCCGCCCACGAACAGGTGATTCCGCTGATGAAGCTCTATAAGATCTGCGAGACGGCGCGGAGGATGCTGGATGGACCACACAAAGTGGGCCGAGTCATTGCCCGACCATTTCTTGGCGAGCCAGGCGGTTTTTACCGTACGGAGAATCGCCACGATTATGCGGTGCCGCCGCCGCGAGGGAATCTTCTGTTGGCTCTGGAAGACGCAGGATTGGACGTCGTCTGCATTGGCAAGATTGCGTCCATCTACGATTCGAATGGCGTGACCGAGGACCGCACAGCGAAAAACAACGAACAGTCCATTGACCAGACGATTGATGCTTTGCATGACGAATCTCGCGGAATCATCTTTTCCAACCTGGTTGACTTCGACATGCTTTTCGGTCACCGCCGCGATACCGAAGGTTTTGCGCGGGCGCTTGAGCATTTCGATTCGCGTTTGCCTGAAATTGAGGCGGGGATGGGTGAAGGTGATCTAATGATCATCACCGCCGACCACGGAAACGATCCCACTTTTCCCGGGAGCGATCACACGCGCGAGTATGTGCCGCTGCTTGCTTATGGAAAGAGTGCCCTCTCGGGAGTCGATTTAGGGACGCGGGATTCGCTGGCGGACATCGGCCAGACGATTGCCGGGAATTTTGGGTTAAGGTTGACAGCCGGGCGCAGCTTCTTGGAAGACATCAGGCCTTGAAGAACCTGTTCCCTCAAGGCCGTCAAGAGCACGTTGGCTGTATTGAGTTCGCGACTTTTTTCGTGTCATTTCGTGGATCACCTTTTTCGTGGGCAAAGACACGATCACGAAATAACACGAACCCCACGAAAAAAAACCTTAAAGTAACTAGAACTGGACTGGGTTGGTCGCCGCGTCTACGATTCTACTTCTTCGCAAGGCTTCGGTGGATGGTCTCAATCCAGACATCGGTTTTGATGAACCCGGTTCCCCACGATTTCCACTCTTCGGGTAGACCTTCCGTTTTTATCTCCGCCAGGGATTTGCTCGCTGCCATTTTCTTGCGCACGACGTCTGTGGTCTCAATGAGCATGCGGTGGTAGAGCTTTAAATCGTCCGCGGTTGAAATCGGCCCGTGTCCGGGAATGAGCTTCACCCCGGCGGGCAGCTTGCTCAGAATCTCTCCGACGTTCCTGATCAATCCCTCCACCGTGCCTCCACTTTCCAGGTCGACGAAAGGAAAGCGCGCCGCGAAGAAATTATCGCCCAGATGCACGACGTTTGAGCCAGTGAAGAAGATCACGCTGTCGCCATCAGTATGGCCTTGCGGGAAGTGAATGACCTTTATCTCCTCGCCGTTAAAATGGACCGACAACGATTGGCCAAAGGTTATTACCGGCCAGGCTTCTTTTGGTGAAGCGGGCACAGTGGTTTTGAAGACTTCTATTCTCTGCTCGGTCGACAGTCTCTTCCGCACATTGTCATGGGCGATTACTGGCGCCTCGGGACCAAAGACCACATTGCCGCCTGTGTGATCGCCGTGCCAGTGAGTGTTCAAGACGAATTTGAGTTTACCTTCGCTTAATGTTTTCAAAGCCGCTTTAATCTTGTCGGCCAGGGGAGCATATTGATCATCTACGATTAGAATTCCATCGCTGCCGACGGAAACTCCGATGTTGCCGCCCCGGCCTTCGAGCATGTAAACATTGCCGGCAACTTTTTGGGTTTTGATTTCAACCTTCGAAAAGTCCTGCTGCGCGTAAGCATCCGACGTGCACAGGAAAATAATCGGGAGCAGAAAAGCCGAAAAATGTTTTAGCATGAAAGACTCCTCAGGTTGGGATAGCGAGCTTGGTTGTGCAGGCGAGACGCCTCCGTTCGGGTTAGGAAAGTTGAAGCAATTATGCCTGGTCGGGATTCTTCAAGACCGCGATAAAGGGCAGGTTTCGATAACGTTCGGCAAAGTCCAGTCCGTAGCCTACCACGAAGTGATCGGGAATCTTAAAGCCAAGATAATCGATTTCCACCTCTCGCTCTCTGCGTTCGTATTTGTCGAGCAAAGCTACGAGTTTTACACTGGCGGCGCCGCGCGATTTCAAGTTAGCCATTAGATAAGAGAGCGTCAGGCCCGTATCGACGATGTCCTCAATCACGATTAAGTGACGTCCTTCAACGGGCACGTCGAGGTCTTTGAGGATGCGAACTTCACCGGAAGTGCGTGTTGACGAGCCATAACTCGATATTGCCATAAATTCGATGCCCAGACGCGTGTCGATTGCGCGCAAGAGATCGCTCATGAAAAAGCAAGCGCCTTTGAGCACTCCGATAAGCAGTGGATTGCGTCCAGCGTAGTGGTTTGTAATCTCAGCACCTAACTCCTTAATGCGAAACTGAATCTGCTGCTCTGACAGCAACACTTCAAGATTGGGATTGCTGAACTCAGATGGAAGTTGTGCGGAGGACGTCGCCAATTATCTCCTTGGAACTATCGATGAATCTTACAGTGCCCGGATGGGTCAGTTTGAGCTTACTTCAGATCAATCCTTTCGACTCCCCTAATTGAATAGCCCTACTGCTAGGCTTGCCTTTGCGTCTGAGACCGTGGTGCGACATACTATGCAAGCTCTTCCCTTTAGGTCAATGTCAAAGTCAGATCCAGCCAAAAATAAAACAGAAACGGCTGTGAAGTCGCGCCTGAGCCGCGGGTGGTGCGCCCTCTTGCTGCTGGTATGCGCGATGGCAATCGCATCCCAGGAGGTTGCTGCACAGCAGGGATCGGCCGTTCAGCCAAGAACCGGCACGCCTGCGGCGCGTAAACCAGTCCAAACCGTCGCGCCGGCGAAAACAAAAGCCAGCGTTAACAAGATTCTCGTTGATGCGAGTATCCCCGATGATCCAGAGTTCGAGAAAATGTTAAGGCCCTACAGCGCGAAAGTGCGGGCACTTGATGTCGTGATTGGAAAACTCGATGGCGAGCTGAGAAAGGGGCTCGTGGGGGCCGGGAATCTCGGTAACTTCGTGGCTGATGGTATTAAAGTTCAGTCGAGCGCAAAACTTGGAAAGCCTGTTTTGCTTGCCATCAGTAACAGCGGCGGCTTACGCAAGAATAGTATTGCGGCAGGGGACCTCAGGGCCGCCGACATTTTTGAGCTTCTACCCTTTGAAAATGCTCTCGCCGAAGTTGATCTAACCGGAGAACAGTTAATAAAACTCCTGAATGTAGTCGTATCCGCGGGGGATGCCTTGTCAGGTGCACGTATCAGGTATCGAATTAATGCTGAGAGCCGGCCGGAGCTGTTTAGCGCCCACCTGCTCGATCGCCAGGGAAGGGAAACGAAGATCGATCCGAATGCTACTTACTCTATCGTTACCATTGACTATCTTCTGAAACTTGGCGGCGGCAGGTATTCGGTTTTACAGGAAGGAAAGAACGTCAGACCTCTCGGCGTTACAATTCGCGACGCAATCATGGACCACGTAAAGGCTGAAACCGCAGCCGGCCGCCCCATCAAGACAATGTTAGATGATCGGTTTGTCCTAACTCCCGACTCTCGAAAAATAAGAGGCCGGCAAGGATGTTCACACGAAGAAATTTTTTAACCACGTCTGCGATCTTCGGCGCCAGCCTGGTTGCTCGTCCGTGGGACTTGGCATTTTCCTCTGGCAGCGCGGCCGAATCATCAGCCACACCGCTTTTGCAACCCCGTCGCGGCGAAACCCTGATCACCATTTTGCATACGAACGACACTCACTCGCAGATCGATCCAATACCTGCAAACGACAAACTCTTTCCGGGCAAAGGTGGCGTGGCGAGGCGCGCAACCCTTGTCAAGCGAGTGCGCAAGGAGAATCCCAACACACTCTTGGTCGACGGCGGTGACGTCTTTCAGGGCACTCCTTACTTCAATTTTTACAAAGGTGAAGTTGAATACAAAGCGATGTCTGAGATTGGCTATGATGTCGGCACGCTTGGTAATCACGAATTCGATAATGGTGTTGACGCCCTGGCCGCAGCAATGCAATTTGCAAAATTCGACCTGGTTTCCGCGAATTATGACGTACGCGGAACGCCCCTCGAGAGCAAGGTCAAGCTGTATGTAGTCCGTGAAATTAAGGGCGTACGCATTGGTTTGTTTGGGTTGGGTGTGAGTCCGGTCGGGTTGATCACGCCGGCTAATTTTAAAGGAGTTACTTACCGCGATCCGGTGGTGGCGGCCCGCGAGGTGGTAAAGATATTGCGCGGAACAGAGCGCTGCTCGATGGTTATAGCGATAACTCACCTGGGCTACTATCCTGAACCGAGAGGAGGGACCATCGGCGATTCGCAAGTCGCCGCCCAGGTGGACGGCATTGATTTCATCGCCGGAGGTCACTCGCACACGTTCATGGAAAAACCCGTGCGCGTGAAGCAGCCGTCCGGGCAAGAGACTTTGATTTTTCAGGTGGGCAAGAGTGGCATCTATCTGGGACGTGTTGATTTCGTTGTTCGTTCAGGCAGGATTGTCAGGGCGGCTGGAAGGCTCCTGGATCTGCGTGATGAATGGTTGGTGTAGCGTGAGCAGCCGCGTCGGTAGACGAAGCCGAAGGCTGAAGCCCTGTCAGAACGGCGAGCGGTAGCGACCCGGTCTCATTTGCGCCGCACCTTAAACCGGGTCGCTAAGGCTCGCCGTTCTGACAGTCTGCGCCGGGTTCTCAAGCACCGAGACTTATTCAATGATTGATCAATCATCCCGTGATCGTATTCGCGCACTCGTGCGTGATGTTCTTGATGAGGCGGTTTCCTCCGCAGGCTCTTCAGATGTCTTGAGTTCCGCGCCAGCCGGTCGTTTCATTGACATGGCTCCCCAGAATTCAGAATCTACTTCGCCTATTGCGCGCGACGAATCGTCGAAGGTGATCATCACCGAAGATGATGTCCGAGGGCTTGAGCCGGGCGCCGTCTTACGCATCGCGGAAAGTGCGCGCCTGACGCCGCTGGCGGCTGATATCATAAGGGAAAAAAGGATCGAGTTAGTGCGACGGGTGCCCCGGCGCGGAGCACAAACCTTCAGGATTATTGCCGTTGGCGCCGACCACGGCGGGTTCAAAATGAAAGAGGAACTCAAGAGATTTCTGGAAGAAGCAGGACATCGCGTCCACGATTTTGGCACCAATTCCGAGGATGCCGTTGATTACCCCGACTTTGCTCATGCCGTTGCTCGATCAGTTGCCGACGGCACCGTAGATGTGGGAATCATCATCGACGGCGCGGGGGTTGGGAGCGCCATCACGGCAAACAAGGTTCCCGGCGTGCGTGCCGCGGCGTGCTACTCCGTCTCGGTAGCGCGCAACTCGCGCGAACATAACGATGCCAATGTCCTCACGCTGGGGAGTAAGACTATTGCAAGCCGAGAAATGCGTCAGATAGTCGAAGCCTGGCTGGCGTCCGACATTAGTGAGGACCGTCACCGCAAGCGAGTTTCGAAGATTGAAGCGATCGAGCGCCAGTATCAGCGTTAGCGTCACGTGCTTGTCAGAACGGGGAGCGGTAGCGACCCGGTCTCAACAGGAGCAACAACCCGGTCGCTACCGCTCGCGGTTCTGACAGAGCTGTGATGCGGGCTGATGATGTTAGAATGCTTGAGTGTAACTGCGAGCTCCGAAGAACTGAGTTCGAGAATCCAATGCGACACTCTCACAACGGCAACCTCGAACTACTGATCGAGCAGATCACTGACGCCATCGTCGCGCGTCTTAATGGTGACGCAGGGGACCAGGCAAAGTTGTGCGGCTGCACTTCCGAGTGTTTCAACCGGTGTCCGGAGCGGATGCATCGTGTTGTGGATGCGGGAGCTGCGCGTATTGGGCTGGTGCTTGGCGAAACGGCTTCGGCGAGAGATTGGGCCAGCCTGATCGATCATACCCTCCTAAAACCTGAGGCCACGGATGAAGACATCAAACGCTTGTGTGAAGAAGCCGCTCGTTACCGTTTCGCTTCCGTGTGCGTGAATCCCACCTGGGTAAAAGCTGCGTTCTGTAATCTGCAGGGGAGCGGCGTAGTGGTTTGCACGGTCATCGGATTTCCCTTAGGAGCCACTCTGTCAGACGTTAAAGCATACGAAGCGCGGCGATCGATTTTTGAAGGCGCGCGCGAAGTGGACATGGTGATAAATGTCGGCGCTTTGAAGAGTGGTGATGATTGCCTGGTCGAGCATGACATTCGTTCGGTGGTGGAAGTTGCTCACGAATACGCGGCCACGTGCAAGGTAATCATTGAGACTGCGTTGCTCACCGACGAAGAGAAAGTGCGCGCCTGCCTGGCAGCAAAGTCAGCCGGAGCCGACTTCGTAAAGACTTCGACTGGTTTCTCGAAGGGCGGGGCGACGGTGGCCGATATCGCTTTGATGCGTCGCACGGTTGGCTCCGAGTTAGGTGTGAAAGCGTCAGGCGGGGTCAAAGGTCTGGAAGATGCGCGCAAGTTGGTTGAGGCTGGAGCCACCCGCATTGGAGCGAGTGTCGGCGTGAAAATCGCGCAGGAGGCTGCCGGCAATAGATCTGGATTCGCAGCGACTCAACCTTGAATTGACAATTTAACTCCAGCAAATTTGCCGGTCAGGAAGGGGGCAAAGTGAAGCGCGCCCCCGCTCAAGCTGCGAATTAGAAGTCTTGATAGTAGCAAGGCTTTGCGTCTATTCTGCTTTCTGAAATTCCAACCCGAAACAACAGCAGGGAGAGATGCCCGCAAGCCGCAAACTGCTCGCAGTAATTCTCGGCGGAGGCGCTGGAACGCGCCTTTTCCCGCTTACCCAGCAGCGCTCAAAGCCTGCTGTTCCGTTGGGCGGTAAATACCGTCTGGTGGACGTCGCTATTTCCAACTGCATCAACTCGGATGTGCTTCGCATGTTCGTGCTGACTCAATACAACTCGGCCTCACTAAACCGGCACATCGCTCAGACCTATCGCTTTTCGCATTTCTCGGATGGCTTCGTTGAGATTCTGGCCGCGGAACAGACGCCGGAGAGCCCGCAGTGGTTTCAGGGTACGGCCGATGCGGTTCGTCAAGTTCTTCCGCATATTAGAGACTGGGGTATCGATACGTTGTTGATACTCTCGGGCGACCATCTCTACAGCATGGACTATCGTGAGTTTCTGGCTCGCCACTTTGAGTCTGATGCCGACGTGACCGTCTCGGTGATACCGAGCGACCCGATATCTGCCAGTGAATTTGGTTTGCTGAAAACAGATCAGAGCGGACGGATAATCGAGTTCAAGGAGAAACCCAAAGACAGGGAATTAGACTCGATGATGGTGGATACAACGACCTTGGGATTGAGTGCTGATGAGGCGATCATGCGTCCCTTTCTGGCCTCGATGGGGATCTACGTTTTTAAGTATGACCGTTTGGAGCAGTTACTGGCCCACGACCCGACCTGGGTCGATTTCGGGAGAGACGTTATCCCCGGCGCCATCAAGTCGGGAAAAGTGCAGGCCTTCGTTTTCAACGGGTACTGGGGCGACATCGGAACGATTACCGCCTTCTATCGCGCTAATCTGGATCTGACTTCTAAGATCCCGAAGTTCAATCTTTTTGATGCCCAGGCCCCGGTGTATACCCGTGCCCGATACTTGCCGCCATCAAAGATCGAACAATCTGAGATCCATGATTCGATCATGAGCGAAGGCTGCATCATTGATGGAGCTAGAATAACCAACTCGGTCGTTGGTTTGAGAAGCCGCATCTCGAAAAGTGTTCATCTCGATGCCTCTTTTATGATGGGGGCCGATTATTACCAAACGATTGAAGAGATGCATGATGATTTAGCCGCCGGACTGCCGCGGGTGGGAATCGGAGAGGACACGATTATCAAGAAGGCCATTATTGATAAGAACGCTCGCATCGGGAGTAACGCGCGCTTGTTGAACGATGAGGGAATTCAAAACGCGAATGGTGAAGGTGGGTCCTTTTACATTCGTGATGGAATTATCATCGTTCCGAAGAATGCCGTCGTTAAAGATGGCACCGTTATTTAGTTCCCCAAAATCTCAGGACGGCATTGCGAAACGCGCGGGTGAGTTTGGCGCCTTTGGAGAATCACGTGGCTATTGGCTGGGGTAAATCTTTTGAAGACCAGGTCGAGGAAGGGCATCAGCGATTATCCGCCAACGAACGAGAGGCGATGCTGCCCCTCGAAGCTCGCGTTCACCTGCAGCGACTTGAGTCGTTGAAGCTCTCCCGGTCAAGAATGTTGGAACAACTGGATCGGGCCAGGCATAACGCGCACCGCGAGGTTTTAATGAACGGCCTGCGTGCTATTGAGAAAGAGATTGAGGCCGTCTCTGGGGAGGGGGTGGGGCCGTCATAAGGTACGCTGCAAACCTCAGGTAATACCTTAACTATCTCATAGCCTTCTCATCTGCTAACTGTCACTATGAGCCCCCAACCAACCCTTCAGGTTCCACATTAATAAATGCCGAAAGCCAAACTCGCCACGCGTGAATATCACCCGGCAACAATGGTGAGAGCCCCGGGGTCTCGCAAGGGTTCGGCAAAAGCATGGCCACTTAAGATTCCAACGGATGCGCAGGGAGTTGAGCTGGACTTCAATGGGCGAACCGTCAAACTTACGAACCTTCAGAAGATGTTCTGGCCCGAATTAGGAATCACGAAGCGTGATCTAATCCAATACTATGCAGACGTTGCGCCCGCCCTACTGCCGCATTTGGTTGACAGGGCAATGGTGATGAAGAGGTATCCGAATGGCGCCGCGGGTGAGTTCTTCTTCATGAAGCGCGCCCCGGAACCGCGGCCGAGCTGGATTGAGATCTGTAGTATTGAACATTCATCCGGAAACATCATCGATTTCCCAATGATTCAAGACGTTCCCTCCTTACTCTGGCTTATTAATCTCGGCTGCATCGACCTGAATCAGTGGTATGCGCGGTGCGACGATGTAGACCGGCCTGATTATCTCCACTTTGATCTAGACCCGGTGCCGGGGGCAAGTTTTGAGAAAGTTGTCGAGGCGGCACTGCTTATCAGAGAAGCCCTCGAAACTCTGAAGGTTCCCTGTTACGCTAAAACTACCGGCTCGAAAGGGATTCATGTTTACGTTCCCATCGTCCGTGGTCCGACCCAAAAACAGGTGTGGGGCTTTGCCAAGGAGTTCTCTCATGCACTCGCAGCTCAGGCGCCGGAATTGTTGACCGCAGTCTATAAAGTTTCTAGCAGACCCAAGGGAAGGATACTGGTCGACTACAACCAGAACTCCTGGGGAAGGACCTTAGCTTCGATCTACTCAGTCAGACCAAGACCTCGAGCCTCAGTTTCAACACCGGTGACTTGGAGTGAGATCGAACAGGGAATCAAGATCGACGACTTCCGCATAGACAACGTTGCCGCGCGTGTACGCAAGCTGGGTGACTTATGGAAGCCGCTGCTCGCTAAACGCGGACGGTTTAAGCTTGAAGCTTATCTTTAAGGTTTTACCTGCGGTGATGCCGATCCAAGATGTCGTCCCCGTTTGGAGATCGCTTATTTGCAATTGGCAATCGGAGATCGGCAATGCCTCATTCATTGACGTAACACCTAAGAGGTCGGCAAGCAGACAGTTAAGGCTCCTTGTTAGCTCCAACAATGACAACGAAGGCGGTAACTTCAAGACTAAGGGGTGGCGACCGCTCTGTCAGAACCGCGAGCGGTAGCGACCGGGTTCAAGCATTCAACGCCGAGTAATGGCGGTTCAGTCCTCGGACCCGGTCGCTACCGCTCGCGGTTCTGACA
>JALZJF010000108.1 GCA_030859905.1 Acidobacteriota bacterium | reverse complement strand
TCTCCGGGCGAAAGCGACACCCGAGACCACTTCTTTGCCCAGAACCGCCACACCGCCTAACGCTCTTGCAGTTTCATTCCATTCCATAACATCACTTCCTTCGGCGAGTCTGCCTATAATATATGGCAGTTCTGCCGATGCGTCAAGTCGGAGTTTGTAGTGCTCCTGACCTGTCGTTACCAGAAACTCGATTCGGCTGGAAGGACGATGGGCCAGTGGCCAAGTCCGGACTGACAGACTACTAGATTGACACTACTCTTTGCCTCAGTGAGAGCTCAAATGACGTTAGATGGCTTGATGTCCCGATGGATGATTCCATGCGTGTGCTAAACGTAGAGCCGCTGATAGTGACTGAGGTGCCAACCGGTCCCGAGGTAGGGGTAAGACTATCTATCTTGGGCGTGACAGTGAAATTGACGCCGTTGTTTGGTTGCCCGCTAACGGTGACAACCACTGGGCCGGTTGTTGCCGCCGCAGGCACAGGCACGGCAATGCTCGTTACACTCCAACTGGTTGGCGTTGCGGCTGTGCCGTTGAATGTGATGGTGCTTGTTCCCTGAGTTGCGCCGAAGTTAGTTCCCGCCACAGTAATAGAGGCGCCAACAGTTCCCGAGTTTGGCGAGAGGCTGGTTATTGATGGGGGTGCAGCGATTGGCAGCGGGACGTTTATTTGCGAGTCGTAATTACCGTTGAGTGTTCCTTCAACGTCAAGCTCCGCCATGGTGTTTGAGTTTGGGCTGACTGTAAGGTTAACTCCGACCCATAAGTAGAATCGGTCAGTGGCACTCATTGACACGTTGGACGGTTTTTCACTCCACCCGCGTTCAATCAGCAGATCGGTTAGATCCTCTGGTTCGATGCGAAAAGGTCTCTGGACCACCGAAGAATCCGTGATCGGGAATCTGGGATGCGGAGCCAATTATGAACACTTGGTTGCGAAATTCAGTGCAGATTTAGCAACGGAGCAAGTCGATGAAACTTACGCGCGATATTCATAGTCTCAGCACATTCAAACGCGACACGGCGAAGCTCGTCCGTCAATTGAAGAAGACTGGGCAGCCTGTAGTCTTAACAGTTAACGGCAAAGCCGAGCTGGTCGTACAAGATGCTGAAAGCTACCAGAAACTGTTAGAAGCTAAGGACAGGATGGAAGCCATAGAAGGCATCAAGCGAGGACTGGAAAGCATGAAACGGAACGCCGGGAAACCGGCAGAAAAATTCTTCAAGGAGTTCTTTGCTGAGAAGGGCATCTCCGAACGCGAATGAAGCGCTACGCTGTTGTCTTTGAGGAATCAGCTCAGGCAGACGTGCGCGAATCGTACGATTGGGGTTGCCGCGCTTGGGGCAAGCAGGAGGCGAAACAATGGGTTCGACAATTACGGACAGCAGTTTCTCAACAACTCGCCATCGTGCCGAAAGGCTTTTCGCTCGCGCCGGAAGACGACGAGTTCTCGGAAGAAATTCGCCAGATGGTTGTGGGCCGCTATCGCGTGTTGTTTACGATAAGAGGACGTAAGGTTCACGTGCTCCCACGTTAGAGGAGCAATGTGGGAGCGATTGATCAGCATGAAGATGATCGCTAACACCGATACGCGATGAGTTCTTAGCGTCGCCTACACTGGCGGACTTGGCGTCCCTATCACCCGGGGTCGGGCATGCAAAGCGATGACATCCTGAAATCCGAACTGAAGCAGGCCGTGGCGGAATGCGAGCGTTTGCGGGAAGAAAACGCCCGGCTCAGGGTTCGTGTTGGTCAAGCACCAGATACCCTCGCTCCCACGCCTAATCAGTTCTCGGGGCACAACAACAAGAAAGCACAGGCGTCGGCCACCGTAACGGCTGAGTCTCGGCCAGAACTCAAAGTGTCCTTGTTCAGTAGTTTGTTTCGCGGAAGAGGCGATGTGTACGCGCTCAGGTGGGAGGGCAGAAACGGTCGGACTGGCTATTCGCCTGCGGGTATTCGCGAATGGAGCCAGGCAGCTTCCGCTGGCCGTGGACAGAAGAAATCATTTCGCCACAGCAAGCTATTTCCTCTAAGCGAGGGAGTTATCAGGGACCATCTGCTCGGGAAGGAAACCATCGGAGTCTACCCTCTCCTGCAAAATGATACCTGTTGGTTCGTGGCGGTAGACTTCGACAAGAAAAGCTGGGAAGCGGATGCTTGCGCTTTCTTAAAGATGTGTCAGGAGACTAGCGTTCCTGCGTCGCTGGAGCGTTCACGATCGGGCAATGGAGGCCATGTCTGGATATTCTTTACAACTCCGATCCAAGCGGCGCTAGCCCGCAAGCTCGCGAGCGCCCTCCTGACCCGCACGATGGAGCGGCGTTACGCGATGGGACTCGATTCTTATGACCGGTTGTTTCCAAGTCAGGACACAATGCCCAAGGGCGGATTCGGAAATCTCATAGCCTTGCCCTTACAGCACGGCCCTCGCGAAAACGGCAACAGCGTCTTCGTAGACGATCAGCTACGGGCGTACGACGACCAGTGGACGTTCCTTTCCTCGATAAAGCGATTGGGCCCGGACGAGGTTCAAGTACTTCTTCGCAAGGTGTATCCAGCCGGCGACGTGATTAACATTAAACACAGCGCATCCGATTACGACGAAGCGAGTGATCCGTGGATCCTCCCGCCGTCTGGCCAGCATGCTTTCAAGATCATAACCGAACCGCTGCCTCCAAACATATCAATCAAACTTGGGAATCTGATTTACGTCGAAAAGAAAGATTTACCCGATGCATTTCTGGATCGCTTGATCCGGTTGGCCGCCTTCCAGAATCCGGAGTTTTACAAGACTCAAGCGATGCGCCTTTCGACCTTCGGCAAACCGCGAGTCATCGGATGTGCTGAGGATTTACTTCATCACATCGCTCTGCCTCGTGGGTTGCTGAAAGAGGTGCTCAATCTGTTCCACAGTAATCGCATCGCGGTTGACGTGACCGACCATCGGTTCGGTGGAGTTCCCATTGAGGTCGATTTCCAAGGCGATCGTCGTGCGGCGCAGACAGAGGCAGCAAAGGCTTTGGCTGCTTGTGATGACGGGATCCTTTGCGCCCCGACAGCATTTGGCAAGACCGCCGTCGCTGCGCAACTGATCGCGATGCGCAAAGTGAACACGCTGGTATTAGTTCATCGCCGTCACTTAATGGATCAATGGCGGGAGCGATTGGCGCTGTTCCTCGGGCTTAGCACCAAGGACATCGGTCAGATTGGGGGTGGGAAGACCGCGCGAAACGGACGACTCGATGTAGCAGTCATACAGAGCCTGATTCGAAAGGGCGACGTGAAGGACATAGTGGCCGAATACGGCCAGGTGATCGTGGACGAATGCCATCACGTCTCCGCCTTCTCATTCGAGCGAGTGCTGAGAAAGGTCAAGGCAAAGTACATCGTCGGATTGACGGCGACCCCAGTTCGCAAAGACGGCCACCACCCAATCATCCTTATGCAATGCGGTCCCATTCGCTTCAATGTGAGCAGTAAGAAGCAGGCCGCAGCTTCGGCTTTTCAATACGAGGTGATACCCAGGTTAACCGAATTCACGGTGCCTCCCGAATGGAATGGCAT
>JALZJF010000102.1 GCA_030859905.1 Acidobacteriota bacterium | reverse complement strand
AAAAATCAAATTCGTTGTTTCGGCAACCGATTTCGATTATAAGGCAGACCATGGAAAAAGTATCAGAGGAAGGACTCGTCAGGGGCATTCGCCAGTGGGACCTGATCGGCGTGGTCATTAATAGCATGATCGGAGCTGGAATATTTGTTTTACCCGCCAAGGCTTTTGGGCTAATCGGAAGCTACAGCCTGATCGCATTCGTTATCTGCGCCTTCGTCGTCGTGCTTATCATCCTCTGCTTCGCTGAAGTGAGCAGCCGGTTTACGGAAACAGGTGGTCCTTACCGCTACGCGAGTGAAGCTTTTGGTCCGGCCTTCGGTTTCCAGGTGGGGTGGATGAACTGGATTGCGCGCATTAGTGCTTATGCTACCAACTGCAATCTCCTGATTGTTTACCTGAGCTTCTTCTGGCCAGCCGCCGGCTCAGGGTTCTGGCGGGCCTTTGTAATCACGGCCATCACTCTTTCACTGACAATTATCAACTACATCGGAGTTCGTAATGCGGCAATTACCAGCAACGTATTCAGCATAGCCAAACTTCTTCCCCTGCTTCTGTTTATTACCGTGGGTCTCTTCTTTCTGAGTCCCGACAATTTCACCCTCGGCGATTATCCAGCTTATGGATCGTTCTCAACCGCAGTACTGCTTCTGATCTACGCGTTCACCGGATTTGAAAACGCGGGCGTGCCGGCCGGCGAGATCATAAATCCGCGGCGCACCATGCCCATCGCGATCCTCGTGGCCATGGTGATCGTGGCGGTGATCTATATACTCATCCAGGCAGTTTCCATAGGCACTCTCCCGAATCTTAGCGCGACCGAAAGGCCGTTAGCAGAAGCGGCGAACAGCTTCATGGGACCGGTCGGCGCCTCCATAATCGCCGCCGGGGCGATAACTTCCGTCATTGGTAACCTAAATGTATCGATCCTGTCGACGCCGCGGATTCTCTTTGCAATGTCACTTGACCAGGCACTTCCGCAAGGTCTGGCGGCCGTTCATTCTCGCTTTCGCACACCGTATGTGGCCATCGTGATCACCGCGCTGCTGATGCTTGCGCTCACACTCTCAAGTTCTCTGATCTACGCACTCACGGTAAGCACGATTGCCAGGTTGCTCGCATATGGAGCGACCTGCGCCGCGCTGCCCACACTGCGCCGGAAGAAGGACGCGCCTGCAGCATTGTTCACGGTGCCGGGCGGAACTGTTATCAGTGTCATTGCCGTGCTGCTTTCTGTCTGGCTCCTTTCCAACAGCACGCTCACGGAAGCTCGCGATTCGGCTATCGCAGTCGCAGCCGGCTTGCTGATCTACTTCGCTTACCGGTTATTGCGGAGAAAACCCACTGAACCTGTTTCCCTTTCCTAGCCCGGATTATTCATGAACCATCATTCAATCCAGCCTGCGTAAGCGGACGACATCAGCGATCCACGAACCGACACAAACCAAAACACGAAATGTCTTAGTGACATTTCGTGTGATTTCGTGGATCGTAGTTCGCTACGTTTGGTTGAAAACTATTTCCCGAACACAACTCGACCGTCAACAATTGTCAGCACAACTTTTACCTTTTCTATTGCCGTCGGATCGATCTTGAAAATATCGCGTGACAGCATCACCAGATCGGCTAGCTTGCCGGGAGTAATGCTTCCCTTCGCTTCGTCCTGAAACTCCGCATAAGCTGAACCCATGGTGTAAGCGCGTACGGCCTCCCCGACTGAAATCTTCTGCTCAGGAACCCATCCTTGCGGGTTTTTGCCATCGAGCGTGCGACGAGTGACCGCCGCATAAATACTCTGCATCGGATCGAGCGGCGCTACAGACCAGTCGGTGCCGAAGGCGAGTGTGGCGCCGGCGTCCAGGAGGGAGCGAAAAGCGTATGTTGTTCTCGCGCGTTCTTTGCCAATCCTCTTCTCCGCCCAACGGCCGTCGTCAATCGCGTGATACGGCTGCATCGAGGCAATCACCCTGGCGCGACTGAAGCGGGGAATGTCTTCACCCCGCAAATGTTGCGCGTGCTCGATGCGAAAGCGCCGATCGCGTTCACCATTCTCTTTGGCGACTTGCTCAAAGATCGATAGGATCTGATCGTTTGCCTGGTCTCCAATGGCATGAACCATAATCTGCAGCCCAGCGCGATCGGCCTCGCGCACGCGGGTGAGCATCGCGCCTTCCGGAAACATCTCATCGCCCGCAAGGCCACTTGTGTGCGGCGCATCCTTGTATGGCTCATAGAAAAACGCAGTGGTTGAGCCGAGGCTGCCGTCGGAAAACCCCTTCAGACCCCCAATTCGCAACATGTGATTGCCGAAATGTGCGCGTACACCGGTTCGCGCCAGACGCTCCCAGGCAGGCAGAGGTGAAATCGCATAGATGCGGGTCTTTAACTCTCCGCGATCAAACAGCGTTTGATAGACGTCGATATCATTTCCCGCGGACACGTCCTGGACGCTGGTGACACCGAGTCGGGCTGCATGCTCCGTGGCCGCGCGTGCAGCTGCCAGTTTCTCCTGAAAACTCGACTCCGGAACAATTTTCCAGACATAACTCATCGCCGCATCTTTCAAGACTCCGGTTGGCTCACCCGTCTTCCCGTCACGCACGATTAAACCGCCGGGCGGATCGAGGGTCTCTCGGGTTACGCCAGCCAGCTTTAAAACGAAGCTATTAGCGAGAGCCATGTGTCCATCAAGACGGCTGACAAATACCGGAGTATTGGGCGTGAAGCCATCGATGAGCTCTTTCGTGGGAAGGGGCGCGCTACCATTAACATTAGCCCAACGCTCGTGGTCCCAGTCGCCCCCGGTAATCCAGCGTCCGGACGGAAGTTTCTCTGCAAACCGCCGGATACGATCGGCAAACTCTTCCGGTGTATCGGCATCGCGCAGATCAACGCTGGAAAGCTGGAACCCGCCGTTAAGGAAATGCACATGCGAATCGTTGAAGCCAGGCAACACCAATTGCCCTCGAGCGTCAATTAGGCGCGTCCCGGCCCCGGCCATTCCCTTGATCTCTTTATTCGAGCCCACGGCGACTACGCGTTGGCCGTAGACGGCAACAGCCTCAGCGGTAGGTTTGCCCGAGTCCATCGTGTGGATGGTGGCGTTGAAGACGATCAGGGTTGGTGACAGTGAGCGTTTGTCAGCATGGACAGGCAAGTTAGAAACCATAAAAGTGATTGCTGTGAATACCACGAACAATAGTTTGATTGTCATTTGCATTTGAAGCAGTTGCTCTGGACACGGCGAGCGAAGTTATAGACTAAAGGACGGCTCAAGTCCCGCGAATTTGCAGGTCGGGAAGGGGGCAAAGCGGAGCGCGCCCCCGCTCAAGTCTGGGAATGTTTTGGGTTTGAATTGTCAATGCAAGGTTGAGTGGCTGCGAATCTAGAGCGGGGGCGCGCTCCGCTTGCCCCCTTCCCGACCTGCAAATCATCGCAGGCCCTTTTGGGGTTTTTCACACTGTTGCTAGTGCGACGGCAGCCAGCAATCGCTCCGTTTAAAATTATGACAGCCTTAACAGGATATTCTCGGCAGATCCGAGGCGTAGTGTATCATTGCTTTCCCCTAAATTGACCGTACAATCTTTTTCGTGCGGCTTCGTGTGATTCGTGGATCGCCATCCGTGAACAAAAGGCTCGATTCACGAAATCACACGAAAGATCACGAAAAATCACAGCGCCTGCCCGAGGGTCATACGAGCCAAACACTTTGGATAACCTAATCGAAAATCTGCGCGCGATTGTTGGCCGGGATGCTGTGCTTTCGGAGCCCAGTGAACTGATCGTCTACGAATGCGACGGTCTACCGCAACACAAGTACCCACCGCGCGCAGTCGTCTTCCCGACTTCCACTGAACAAACAGCGGAAGTTATGCGCGCGCTCGCTGACGCAGGCGTTCCGTTTACACCCCGGGGCGCAGGCACAGGTCTGTCGGGCGGAGCGCTCGCGCTGAACCGTGGCGTGGTGATCGAACTTAGTCGGATGCGCAAGGTTCTGAACATCGACGAGGGAGATCGCACGGCGGTGGTCCAGACCGGGGTGGTTAACGCTCACGTGTCGAAGGCAGTGGCCCATCTGGGATTGCACTATGTCCCCGATCCATCAAGCCAGGGAACCTGCACCATCGGAGGAAACATTGCTGAGAATGCGGGCGGTATTCATTGCCTAAAATATGGTACTACCACGGACCACGTAATCGGCGCGCGCGTGGTGCTGGCAGGCGGGGAGATTGTCGATCTCGGAAGTAGTGACGGAGGGATGACGGGCTACGATTCGCTTGGAGTCTTCGTCGGATCCGAGGGCACTTTTGGAATTGCCACCGAGGCCACGTTGAGATTGGCGCCGGTGCCGCCCGCGGTGCGCACACTGCTGGCGGAGTTCCCCGCAGTGAACGATGCCAGCCACGCCGTTTCTGCCATTATCGCCGCCGGGGTTATGCCGGCGGCTTTAGAGATGATGGACGGCGAGATCATTCGGGCAGTTGAGGCGAGTGTTTTTGCCGCCGGACTTTCTTTGGACATCGGGGCCGCGCTCCTGGTTGAGCTTGATGGGATTGAAGCGGGAATCGATGACGAGGCAGAGCGGGTAAGGAGCATCTGTCTGGAATATCGTGCGCGCACCTGTCGTCTCGCCCGGGACGAAGCGGAACGCAAGAAGCTCTGGGCGGCCCGGAAAGGAGCGTTCGGGGCCGTCGGACGAATCGCACCCGATTCGATGATCCAGGATGCGGTAGTTCCCCGCTCGCGTTTGCCCGAAGTGCTGGCAGCGAGTTACGGGATCGCTGCTAAGTATGACTTGCGCCTGGCCAATGTGTTCCATGCGGGAGATGGGAATCTCCACCCCTTCATCTGTTTCGACTCGCGTTCGCCTGACCAGGTGCGACGCGTGAAAGAAGCGGGACGCGAGCTAATGGAAACGTGCGTCAATGCCGGAGGGACCATTACTGGAGAACACGGCGTGGGCCTCGACAAGCGAGACTTCCTGCCGCTGATCTTTTCCGATGACGACATGGACACGATGCTGCGCGTACGAGCGGCATTTGATCCAACTGGTCTTTGCAATCCGGGAAAGATTATTCCGATGCTACGCGGCTGCGGCGAAGCGCGCGTCCTGTCAGAACCGCGAGCGGTAGCGACCGGGTCCGTGCTCACGCCAGAGTTAGCCGTGAAACAGCGAGGCGCAGCCTCGCTGAAGAATTTGAAAGTCGATTCGTCGGAAAGGCAAAGCCATTCCGCGCGGAAAGGCGGCGTAGTCGCGGGCATTGGCAGTCAGCCTTTTGATCCGGATCATGCCGCCAAGCATTTGTCTGCCATCCTGGGTGAAGCGAATATCTCCGCGTCCCCGGGTCTCTGCGTCCTCGCGTCTCTTTCTGTAGCGCCCGGCTCTGTTGAGGAAGCCTGCGAGGTAATGAAACTAGCCTCACGTAAAGGGTGGTCAGTTGTGCCATCCGGTGCGGCAACCTGGCTCGACGCCGGAAACCCGCTTAAATCCGCCAGTATCGTCGTCAGCACAACGCGCTTCAAACGAATACTCGATCACGAGCCCGCTGACCTGGTGGCCAGCGCACAAGCGGGAGTTACGCTCGAAACTCTTAATCAAGCGCTGGCACGAGGTAGCCAGTGGCTGCCGCTCGATCCTCCTGACGATGGACGCGCTACGCTTGGAGGAGTCGTCGCCACGGGCTTAGCCGGTGCACAGAAATGTGGTTATGGCATGCCCCGGAACTTCGTGATTGGGATGCGAGTTGTTCTTCCCGACGGAAAACTCGTGAAGGCCGGCGGCCGGGTGGTAAAGAATGTGGCCGGCTATGATCTGTGCAAGTTGTTCACGGGAAGCTACGGCACGCTTGGCCTGATTAGTGAGCTAACCTTCAAGCTTAGACCCCGCCCGGCAAAAGAAGCTACAGTTCTGGCTGAAGGATCGTTAGAAGGCGTTTTCGGCGCTGCGGAGCACATTAAGAATGCGCGATTATTCCCGGTTGCTATCGAATTGGTTTCATCAGCTTTGGCACAACAAATCGGCGTTCAGATAGCTACCGGAAATGTTTTGTTGTTGATCAGATTCGCAGGCATCGAAAAGACTGTTAGCTATCAAATTGAGAAGGCAGCCGCAGAGACTTGTGGCCGGGCCGGAATAGCTGAGGTTGAAATAGATGCAGACGATCAAGACCTCTGGCACAACCTTGCTGCGGCAGCAACGAAGCTCGATGAAATTCTCAGTTGGCGAGCCGCTGTACGGCAGACGCGGGTCGGTGAGTTCATAAAGATCGTCACAGAGACATATTCGAACTCATTCTCGACGTCGTTTTGGCACGCAGGGATAGCTGACGGTCGGGTGCGAATGATGGAACCGCTCGGCGCGGACAATGCGGAAGACCAGGGGGGACTCACGCATCTGCGGAAGGTCGCACAGTCGTTTGGCGGCTCACTGGTTATTGAGAGCGCTCCAGATGAGATGAAACTCGCCATGGACGCCTGGGGTCGTCGCGGTAGTTCCGACACTGTGATGAAACGAATCAAGAATGAACTCGATCCGCAGGGAATGTTTTCACCCGGACGTTTTTGAACTGGGAAGCACGGCGATCAGGTTCCGTATGTCATGTGTTCAGTATCACCGTGCCTCATTGCGAAGGCTGCGGCAAAACGATCCACGAAATCACACGAAATGGCACAAAGCTATTCGTGTTGGTTCGTGTGATTTCGTGGATCGTCCTCTTTAAGATTCAAAATATGCCACCACCTCGGTTAGCAACAATTGGTGTGTGTGTATAAAGAGGGAAAAGTCTGAGGAAAGACACTCTGGAGACCAAATGCAACC
>JALZJF010000095.1 GCA_030859905.1 Acidobacteriota bacterium | reverse complement strand
GCGCGAATGAAATAGCTCACCGCCGGCCATAGGAGAGTCAAGACGACTGCACCCCAAACAAACGGATAGGTTACTTTGTGCGCTAGCTTCTGATCGATAGCGACGGCCATCATTAAGGGAGCCGCTGCCTTGAACACGAGCACTAGCACGCCTCCAAGCAACAGCAACCAGAAATCCCCCGCCTCGAGAAGGGTCCGGGAAGCATTGAGCCAGTTGAAGAGTGTGGGTAAGGTATAGGAAGAATCGTTCAGCTTCTTATCAAGGTCTTTGATTGTGCCTTCACTATCGTAGAGGACACCCACGAAAGTGCCCGTAGTTGGAGTAGCAGGCCTGACCGTGAAATCCCGTCCATCGACTTTGACTGTAAAAGTGCCCATGGTCATCTTCTCGTAAGACTCATTGAAGCTGTCTCGCTGCGCTTTATAAAACTCAAACAGCAGCGACCGACCGGTCACACCTTGGATTTCATTGCCCACGGCAATCTCCTTTCCAGTGGCGGCCATCTGCCCGATAAGCCAAACGCTTGATCCGACCAACCCGAAGAAGAACAACGAGCGAAGGAAGTAGAAGATCAAGTTCGAGTTCCCGCCGGAGTTTTCGCGCCAGAGGCGCAGGAAACCGAAGATGAGCACAACTATGGCGAGGGCCACCGCGATGCCGTACACCCAGTCCTGGATGCGACTAAGCACTTCGTACTGGAGATAGGGAAGCAGTTGCGAGGCCCGGATACTGAGCTTCGCTATGTGATCAGACAGCGTAGTGCCCGCTGCCTGCGCGTGAGCGGTCAGGCTTCCGGACAGCAGGATGGTGACCGTGTTGACGAGGCAGAATATTCGCTGTTGGGTTTTTCTATTCATTCGTCCCTCGTCTCGGCTTTAAGGCCGTGGTTGCGCACTGATAATCAGATTGTTGAGCGTTTGTTCGATCTGATCCTTAGTCTGTTGCAAGCTGGACCAACCGTTGTTCACCGTAATGATCGAAAAAGCGAAGTTCTCCATGTCCTGCAATCTCAGGCCGTATTTCGCCGCTCGCTCGGTAATCTTGTCTTGCAGCTCCGCGTGCTCCTGGTCCAGTCCAGCGATCAGACTCCACTGCTGGAGAATCACATCGTTAAGGTGGGCCATGTTGGCTTGATCGGGGTCGCGTTTGTTCTTCTCGGTCTCAAGTTGAACCTGAGCTTTGTCCCGAATGTCACGCGCAATGGCCAGCTTCTCTTGAATTTTCGCTCGGCGGATGCACCAGCTTTCAAGCTGGCTGTCGTTGCGGGCCTGTTTATCGAGCTTCGCCACGGTGTCCTGGGCCGAGCGACCGATTGTGTATTTCAGGTAGTTCTCCAGGTCATTTAAGTCCGCCTCTGGGTTGAAAATGCCGGCCCGCAGTCGATCATCGATGCTCTTGAGCATGCTGATGCGGTACCTGATCATCCCTTCAAGTTGACGCTCGAGTAGATACGAACCGCGGACGATCTGCCCCACACTACTAATCAACCGGACCAGCCTCACGTTGCGCGTCAGTTGTTGATCAACGGTGCGAAGCACTCCTTGCATCGTACTCAGTTGCTGAATGGTCTTATCAACCATGGTGGCGTAATGCCTCACGGTCTCCAGCCAACGTGTGGCCTCTTCTATCTTCTTCTGGACCTGCAGCGCGTATTGCGTGGGATCAAAGACAGTCCACTGAGCTTGCGCTTGCGGCGCCGGAATAATCAGGAGGCCAATTAGCAATCCAATCGCAAGATGCAAAGAAAGATGTCTTTTCCTCATAATGTTCTCCAGTTTGGGAAAGCAGTCTAAGCCTGCGTCAGGAGAGTTTCATCAAAGACCAGACCGGAAGCTGCCAGACCCTGTGGGTATTGCGCAGCCAACCACGTGATCACTTCGGCGAGTGGCCAGTCAGGTCGAAGAGCTGTGACGCGGGCCCGCACGTTGGCTTCATCCGGATTTGTCGTGAAAGTCCAGAGCAGGGTAGGGCTCAAGTTATTCTGGACCGTCTCAACTTGTTGTTTGTCTCCCGATCCGATGACCATCACCCATTGCGTGTACAGACCATCAATGTTCTGAAGGGCGCCGATTGCCTGGAGGGCGCGCGGTGAAAGTTTGGCATCCCGCGCCAGGAGCGATAGGTCGCCGGTCTGCTTCCCAATCAGTTTCACGCCGGCGGTGCTCGTTACGTCGTGCATTCCTTCGAAGTCGTTATAAGTGTGCGTCATCATCATGGTGACGACGTTGTGCTTGCGACCGTGACGCGTCCCTTTCTTGAGAACGGGGATAAGCCCCGGAAAGTTCTCGCGATACTCATGCACCTCGTCGAACACCAGCAAGGTGGGCGCCCGCGTACCGTCGGGTTGTTTCTTCCCGATGGAGCGAATTACCCGAGCGCCGATGCGGCCGGCGAGCGTTTGCTTGATGTCAGGCTGAAAGGCGTTAAGAGAATCCAGTTCATATACGTCGTAGGGCGAGTCGAGGTGAAAGTCCGGATGCGTTGGCGCATCCAACCAAGGGTTACCGCAGTATTTCTCGAGCGCGAGCGCGATCTCCTTAGCGCGATCATTGAGCGCGTCGCCGCCAAAGTCGTAGGCTTCTAGCATCGCCACTAGATTGGAGTGAGTAGCTTCGCGCCGCCGCTTGTCCGAACTATTGCGTGGCGCAATGTTCTTCAACACCTGGACCACGGCTTTGGAGAGCAGGTCACGTGCCAGTGGATCGTTTGCTTCAGCCAGGCTCATTGCGTCCATCACGATCAGTGAAATCTCTTCGGTCATCCTGCTCAGTTGCAGATCCTTGCCGCAGGCCAGCTCCGGGAAGTCCCAGATGTTAATGGCCCTTGGTTCTTCGGGATTGAAGCGATGATAGCGAGCCCCAGTGACATGCGCGTGCGGAGCCAGGGAGCCGCCATTGTCGAGCGCATGCACGCGCAGACCGGGAACCGTGGCGAGAGCGTCATTGATGATCCGCACGCCGTTGATAGTCTTGCCTGCGCCCGGCTCACCGAGGATCACGACCACAGGAGACTTAATGTTTGTGCGGCTCGACTTGTCCCAGAGGTTCAGGCCGATGAGCCGGCCGGAAGCCGTTGTGAGTAGCGTAT
>JALZJF010000088.1 GCA_030859905.1 Acidobacteriota bacterium | reverse complement strand
GCTCTGTTCCTGAGCTGATTAGTGAGGCAACCGTGCGCACGAGGACTCGCCCACGCTGCAACGCGGGCACGGGCACTTCAACCACAGCAACCTTTCCGGTCTTTCTATTTTGCAGCACTTGCTTCATGTTTAAGTGAATTGCCCCCTTCCTGACTGCAAATCACCGTAACTGACTGCAAATCACCGTAAGTCATATTTTAATGTCACACACCCTCTACCCGGTGCCAGTTCTGTAACGAGTCCAATTTTTCCTCGATCAATTTAGAGACCCACTCGGCGCGGGCATCCCACGTTCCATGCATGACTGATGATTGTCGCCTTCGCACTGCTTCGGGATTTCTCTCATCAAGCGCTTCCGCTACCAGCCTGAAAAACTCCTCATGACTGCGAGCGATCCCGAGCACGGCGCGCATAGATTCATACTCCGGCAATGGTGAGATGACCACGGGCTTCCCGGTGGCCAGATACTCCCGGACTTTGATTGCCGAACCGTAACTCGTAAACGGCTGCTCAGTCTCCCACGGTAACACGCAGACGTCGAACCCGGCGGCATATCTGGGGAGGTCATCGTACCTAACGGCAGGCAGAAAATGCGTGTTTGGCAGCTTCTCGATATCCAGACCGCGCGAACAATTGCCAATGAAGACCCACTGCCAGGATGGGCGTTCGCTGGCTGCTCGGGTGATCAGATTCTGATCGACGAGCCAGGGTTCGATCGCCCCAAAGTAACCCAGCCGGGGCCGGGGAATACTAGCTATCTGAGGAGCAACTTCAAGCTCGCCACTGCCGACCCTCGACCAATGATCAAAGTCTACCGCCTGTTCCAGCAGATGTGAGCGCTCAAGCCCACGGGTGGCTTCGGCGAGCAGCTTCCTACCTGAATAAAAAACGATGTCGGCCCCATCGATGGCGCGTTCGTGAAGTTGGTGAATCAGCGCCGGATCGGTCGCATGGTCCATAGTGTTGGCATCGTACTTGTCGGAAACGTGATAGATGACTAGTGACTCACCAAAACGTCCGATCATTTCCACGGCAGTGGGAATGGCGATCCAGAGAATGGGATGCAACAGGCCACGGTTTCGCGCTAGTGCTCCAATCTGGGCGACAAGCAATCTCCGATTAACGGCTCTGGACCCCGGACTGCCGAAGAATGGAAGGGCGGCCGGCGAGACCACGGTGATCCCCTCGGGCGTAGTGCGTGCAAGTTTGGCGTAACTGCGCAATTTTCTGTTGAGGCGCGGCAGAAAGTCTTTGTTGGAGATCGAAGGCAAACCCATCGAGATGGAGTTTACAAAGATTACCTTGTTGCCGGCCCGCGCAAAGCGCCGCATCAAATGGTTCTTCGAATGCGGATGGTGATACCACCAGTCTTCGCCGCCAAAGCAGATGATCGAGTGTCCTTGAATCACCTTATGTTTGTATAATGCCGCCCCACAAATGCCAAATCATCGTATTCCTGAATCCACTCCCAGGTTACCCTGCTCAAAGAAACAAACTCTCCCGATCACTCTGCTATAGCTCAACCAAACTCACGCCGCCAACGAATCATAATTGCCGGTTTGATCTTTCTCTCGGCCTTCGGCGTGAGACTCTTAGTCTGGCAAAACCAGCGCACTGAGGTCCCGCAACAGACCTGGGGTCGCCGAAAACTACAAACATCTCGCGCGGCTATTTGCCGATCCTGCTCGCTATCTACGTTATCACTCACGCGCGCGGCGGCCTCGGTGGTCCACCATGCTGGCTGCAGGCGCTTTGATTGGCGTTTCCTGTTGGTTCCGAGCCAACGCTTTACTGCTCGCTCCGTTCTTGGCTCTCCTGATACCCCTAATTTTTCCACTTCTGACCATTCATTACTTTCTTTTTTTTGCTCGCTGCCGTGGCAATCCACCACGTTGGGTGCGTGGTGCGAGAGAGACTTAGAGCCCGCCACGCGGGCCGAGTGTATTAGAGCCCGCGAAGCGTGGCGAAAGCATTAAGCCTGGGGTGGAGCGCAGCGGAACCCCAGGTTAGCATATGAAGAATTTACGAAAGCCCGCGCGAAGCGGCGACAGCCGATAGGCGAACTTTGTTCGCGCGTAAGGGTTCGTCAACAATGTTTCTCTTGTTCACGATGCCGCCACTTCGCGGGCTCTGAATCTTCCTTGAGCTATCCTGGGGCTCACGCCCCAGGCTTTATGCTCTCGCCCCTTATCACGGGCTCTAAATCTAACTTGCTTACCAGTTTTTGAAAATTATCTTCTGCCTCTCTTTGATATGTTGCAGCCCACATCCCAGCCTCTTCCGACGGTTGATTGAATAACGCTTTGTTTAACTGGCAAGCCAATTCTTCTTCGTCGCCAAAATCGTAGAGCAACATCCCGCGTGTTTCTCCCGCCCGTGTGGCTACGACCGGCAACCCACACCAGATCGCTTCCACGCGCGAGAGTCCATAACTATCCAGTCCAAAACCACGCACGAACACGTCGCTGCGCCGGAGGATCTCGAACACGAAAGGGTGTGCGACGTTTTTTAGAACCGTAATCCAATCTCTTCCTTTGAGGACGTCGATCCGGTAGTCTTCATCGGCCGCGAAATCTCCGTCCAACAGCAAGAGGCCAATGTCCGTGCCGGTCTCGTGGCGAAGCTTTTCCACCGCCGCGACGACATGCTTGAAACCGTAACTCGGGATAAACACGCCTATCGAGCAGACTCGTTTGCCACTTCTCTGGTAAGGAAGGAGAGCCCTCTCTATCTTTTCCGGCAGCGACGCCGGCGCCGAACGGTAGGGAATAGGAAAAAGATTTTTGATGAGCGAGATATTCTGCCCCACGCGAATCTCTCCACGCAGCCAATGCTCCAACTCTTCACTAATTACAATGAATTCCGTGACCGATTGGGCCGCCAGGCGAAAGAGGGCTTTACGAAAGGGATTAAACTTCTTGTATCTTGAAGGGAGCGATCCATCTTGCATGACCTTTATCCATTCAAAACGAAGCAACCGCTTGAGAACTACCCAAGCCGGAACCAGGATGCTCGGATACTCAATGAAAAAATGAGTGCAGTCGGCTATTCTCGCATTGGCGCCCCGTCGCATGACAAGCGGCAGAAGCTGCCGGCGTTTGTCCTTCATGAAACGGATGTTCGGAGCTTTAAATTCTTCGTCTCCAAAGATCCAGAATTCGACGGCGCGATCCTTGAACAACTCGTAAAGAGTTTGAATGTATATCGAGACCCCACCGTAAGGCGGCGGGTAAGGGCCAAGCAAGACGATCTTCTTGCGCATGTTCCACTCTAGAACCACGTCCGCATCCGTTGCCACGCCTGAGACAAGCGCTCCAACTCATCGCGCCGCAGGATCAAGGTCGTGGCGAAACTTTCTCCTGTCTGCGAACGAAAGTAAAACAGTGTCAGGAATTAGGTCTGCATTTTAAGAGCGCCGCGCAATCCACCTGTCGTACCACAGACTCAGGTTTAAAAGTGTCCACAGTTGAAAGCCCCAATTGCGCGCGCCGCGCCGGTGTTCGTCGAACAACCTGGCGATGAAGTTGTAGTCAAACAAGTCGCGCTGGCGGAGCGTCGAACTCATAACGTGGGCTTCCAAGGCACTCGCTGCCGGTCCTCGAAACCAGCCTTCAACCGGCGCGCCGAATCCGCGTTTTTGTTTGTAAAGAACGTCAGGCGGCAAAATTTCTTCAAGCGCGCGTTTCAGAATGTGCTTACCGCTCTTGCCTTCCACTTTCAACGAGCGCGGAAGGGAGAGCGCGAACTCAACCAGATGATGATCGAGAAAAGGCACGCGGGCCTCAACGGACGTGGCCATGGTCATCTTGTCAACACGCATCAAGAGCAGTTCCGGCAGCCGCACCTTCAGTTCCAGATATGTCATCTGAGCGAGAAAGTCCGAGTTTGGACGTTCGCGCGCGACTCGGTCCAGATGCTCTAGTGCCACGCCGTAGGAAGACAAACCATCGAGACGACGGCGCAGCGTGTCAGAAAGCAAGCTTGCTTTAAGCGTTTCGTCAAACACGATGGCGGCGCCCCAGAACAATGCTTCGTTAGCTCCCAACCTTCTGACCAGCTCACTGGCCTCAGAGCTCTTCACTGTTTTCTCGATGAGGCTTCGAGCCGCAGTGCTGAATGCCCGCCTGGCCAGGCGGGGCATGCGCTCCGCATACTGCCAGAACTTTTCATAAAGACGGAGATACTTAACGTATTTGTCATAGCCACTGAAGATCTCATCCGAGCCTTCCCCAACCTGTATTACGATCGTCCCGGCCTCACGCGCCAATTTCGAAACATAGTACAGAGGGACGCACACCGGATCGGCGAGGGGTTCATCCTGGTGGAAAACGAGGTCAGGCAGGAAGCTCTGCATCTCCTTTTCATCAATCAGGACTTCGTGGTGGTTCGTGCCGAAGCGGCGCGCAATTTCCCTCGCCGATTCGAGCTCATTCAGTTCTTCGTGATCGCCAAAGCCCACTGTGAAAGTATCGACTGGCCGCGACATTTGCTCGGCCATCAGGGCTACATTGGCCGCGGAGTCAACACCTCCCGAAAGGAAAACTCCAAAGGGCACGTCCGACATCATCCGCTTCTTCACTGACTGGCGTAGCAGCCGCAGAATCTGCGCGCGTTGCGCAGCGTCGCTGGCGTCCTCTGCGGTCGTACTAACTGCCGGGGGCAACGCGTCCCAGTATTGGATGGGCCGCGCATTTCCCTGTCGATCAATGACCAGCATGTGGCCAGCGGGAAGTTTGCGAATGTTTCGGAAGAGAGTTTGCGGAGCAGGCGTGGTCAGAAAGGAGAGATAGTGGTAGAGCGCATCCTCGTCCATCTGAGGAGTCAGCGCGGGGTGCGCCAGGATTGCCTTAATCTCGGAGGCGAATATGAGCCGGTCGCTTTGCTGATTGAAGTACAGCGGCTTGACGCCTATGCGGTCGCGCACGAGCAGCAGTTTTTCACGGGTGGCATCCCAAAGAGCGAGCGCAAAGTCGCCGTCAATCTCATTGACGAAATCCAGTCCACGCTCTTCGTAGAGATGCAGGATGGTCTCGGTGTCCGTGCGCGAAGCATACTTGTGTCCGCGCTGTTCGAGGCCTTTTCGCAGCTCGGCATGGTTGTAGATTTCGCCGTTGAAGACGATCCAAACGCTCTGCTCGGCGCAGCCCCGCATCGGCTGGTTCCCTGCCGGGGAAAGATCGACGATGGCCAGGCGACGAAATCCCAATCCCAACCGCCCGTGATCCAGAATTTCTGCGCCCGTGTCATCCGGTCCACGATGCGGCATTGTGTCGCGCACGCGCTCAATGAGCCCGATGTCGAGTCGCGCGTTTGCCGCGCCATATTCCCAGACCCCACAGATCCCACACATAATGAGATTGCCGATTTCCACTTGCCAATTGCCGATCGGCGCTGTTCAGATGTTCGTCTAAGGCCAGCCGAGTTTCTTAACCCGCCAGCGAAGTTTCAGATCTCAGATCTGAGCCTCGAATTGCCGATTGGCGATTGGTGCTTCTCAGATTTTCGATTAGGGCCAGCCGGGTGCCCGCATCTTCTCTGGCGCAAATCGGCACGAGGAGCCAGCTAACGTGCAGCGGCGCCTCAGCCTCGACCGTCCAGCAGAGGGCGACGGAAGGGAGTTTCGAGCCGTAATCACGCGAAAACCAACGCGGCTCGGCCGCGGGCTCTTCCTTCAAGTCGAGTGCGGCAATCAGCAAACGCGCATTGCTTTCCTTGTCGCAAATCTCCGTAAGTCCGCGCGCCGTAGGGAGAACATCAAGTCCGGGCGCGATATGAAAACAGAAGCGAAAGGTGTGTTGGCCCGAACCTAACAGCGCGTCTTCAATCAGCCAATAACGATCCGACTTCTCAAACCTGACTGCGCGTCGATGTGTGATCTGCCCTTTTGGTAAATTCCTGTAGCCGTAATGTTCGGCAATCACGAGATCGCGATGATCGCTGCTCTCCCAGTGTATCTGACGAGGACTGGCCTCATCGCCGATATAGAAGGGTTGGCCCTCTGCAATCGTGTTTTGTTCTCTCCCATCCACTTCCACGGAGGAGTGATAACCGGTCGAACGAAATTGATGACGCAGGGCCAGATCCGCTGTGTAAACATAAGTTCCCGGATCGCTGATGAAACTCGTTCCGCAGGCTGTCACTTCCAAACTGAGCGCATCATTGTGGCCGTGGGCGCCCCGGCCGGACAAACCGGTTCCACTGGCATTGAAAAGCAAATACGAATCCTGATCTCGCAAAATGAAGGTGCCGGCTTCAGAGAAACCGGCGGACCTTGCGGCGCCTGCTTCGGCTGTTGCTAATCCTGCAAATGCATCCAACGCCGTTTCGCCCAGGATCCAGAATAGCTCCTCCGGCGCCCTGTCATTGATCTTGAAAGCTGGTTCGCTAAAAAAAGCCGCGGCAATTCCGAGCAGGTAACCGTGGTCCGCGGCGGGGTGGGAAACAATCGGCATCACCTGTCCACTATCACTATCGCCAATCAAAGGCGCCTGCCCGTCAGGACGCAGATAGGCGCGCAAGTATTCGATCATGGAGCGAAGCTTCTGCCAGTACTCATTGCCGACCTCAATCGAGTTCGCGCGACAGAGAATGAAGGAGTACAGGAAGAGTTCGAGGACGAATCGATGATAGCCGGTTGACGATTCAAAGTGAGCTCCGCCGGGAATGACTTGCTTATCCATCTCCCGCAACATCTCTCGCAACCCAAACGCCCGCCATTCATCCGCTTGCTCAAGTTCCGGCAAACAAACTCCCAGCCATAGCAGACCAACTACGTCGGAAAGGTAATGGTTGCTCGTAGCAATATATGAAAACTCCAGATGACGTCGGATGTACGTCCCGTGCTGGTCAAACAGCGTAAGCATCATCGCCAGACGTTCTTCAGTTAATTTTGTTGCGTCACGCGCCAACTGAAACGCCGCCAGCAGATTCATTGCTCGCAACGCCACCTCCATAGCACAGTTCCAATTTGGACCAAAGCCCGGCCGATTCTGATCTCTCCATCCCTCAACCTGGAGAAAGAATTCCTCTGCGAAACCCTCATCACCCGTAACTGCATAAGCGCGCCCCAGAGTTATCAGATGCCCCATTCGATTCAACTCCCAGAGAACTCTTTGGTCCGCGCCGGCGCCGTTCGTCAAGGCAACATCGGCATGACAGTCAGGAGCCCACCGCGCGCCGGAGACAGGATCGCGCAGCCATTCGATCTCTTGTCCAAAACTCAATTCACCGTAGCCAAGCAACGACCAACGATGGCCGGTCACGATACCGCGCGCCCTATCCAGCAATGTTGAAGTCTCCGCAGGGAACTCTTGGCGCTGAAGTTCTGATAGTTTTTCGCGGGTGACTTCAAACCCGGAAAGGAACCTGGGTGAGGAACGGTACCGGAAGTGTTCCAGTAGTTTCGGCATTGGCACATTGGCGAATTCGCGAGCCAGACGAACTCGGCCGGCGCCGGGTCTTTGAAACGACTGGGCCCCGCGCTCGTAATGACTTCGCAAGGCCACACATCCGCGTCTGCTTATCTCGAACAAAGCCGCACGCGGGCTGACCTGACCTCGAAAAGCGTATTTGATACTTCGCGCAATGCTCATCGAATATGGGATGATGTGCCGCTCTTCGGCTCGAAAGTGGCTCAGACAAGGTGCG
>JALZJF010000068.1 GCA_030859905.1 Acidobacteriota bacterium | reverse complement strand
GCTTCAATCACTCGCGCTCCTCCCCAGGGACCTGCCGAGACTCCGACTAGCGCCACCGCCTTGTGTATATATTCCTTGAGGAGCAAGTCCAGCACGGCCTTCAAACTGCCGGGATAGCCGTGGTTATATTCCGGCGAAACTATTACCAATCCGTCGGACTGAATGATTGCATCTCTCCATTCCGGAAACAGGTCCTTTATTCCCTGGCCATAATCGTCGTGTGGAAACGCGAACTCACTAACATCAAACAGTCGGGTCTCAATATCGGTTCGCTTCTCCATCTCGCTCACCAACCACCTGGCGACGTGCACACTCTTTCTCTGCTTGCGATTGGTGCCTAAAAGTACCGGCAGTTTAAGTTTGTCCATAATATCCTTTGACGAGGGCGCAAATTTTAGTGCTTACGAATCCTAAAACCGGCTGGATGCAAAACTGCAATACGATACTTGTTTCTGCTTTCTGATTTCGGAGCCTCTCAGATTGTAGCAGTAACTTTCAAGCCAAAAACAACTTCGGGTCAGGATTCTATGTTCTGCCCATGAGCTGTTGGGGAGTCCTTTGTGGACTGTGTTACCCTAGTCGCTTCCAAAGCTAGTCTATTTCTTTATCCCCTGGCAGACTTCCTGGTCTCGATCTATGTTGAAACAAGCTGTTTCGCACTATCACGACTTACTCAAGGAAACCACACTTGCCGAAGATTCGCGCCTGCTGCTCGACGAAGGTCTTGAGCGTGCCAGACTGATCTTCGCTGGCCGTCGCCTTTCACCGTACCTGCGTCCACACTTCGTCACTGAACAAGACTTCGCTCGTGTCTGCCAAATATGTGAAACGGTTTGGTCGGCGATTCAGAAGGTAAAAGATGCCGCTATTGAGGACCCGACGATTATCAGTGATTTGGGTCTAACGCCTGTCGAACGTGAGTTGATTAGCATCGACCCCGGCTACAAGGCGGTCTCGCCAACCTCGCGCCTGGACTCCTTTCTCACCGAAGCGGCTTATAGCTTCGTAGAACTCAATGGGGAGAGCCCGGCCGGAATTGCCTACGCCGATGCCGCTTACGATATTTTCTCTGCGCTGCCGGTGATGAAACGCTTTTCTGAGAGATACAAAGTGCGTCCTCTTTACGGCCGGCGCTTCATGCTCGCCGTGCTGCTGGAATCTTACAAAGAGTTTCTCGGTCGCCAGCCTGACCGTCCCCCTCAGATTGCCATCGTTGATCTCAAGGATATGCCCACGCAGAAAGAGTTTGAGTTATTCAAAGAGTTCTTTGATGGTCAGGGTTATCCGTCAATCATTTGTTCACCAGACCAGTTGCAATTCGACAACAACCGCCTGTACATGGGCGACTTTCAGATCGACATCGTCTATAAGCGGTTGCTGGTAAATGAGTATCTACCGATCATGCAGGAGTGTCCGGCACTGCTCGACGCTTACCGCGCCGGTGCTATCTGCATGGTTAACAGTTTTCGCTCAAAGCTAATTCACAAGAAGGCGCTGTTCGCTGTGTTGACCAGCGCGGATCGGGCGCATTTGTTTACGGAAGATGAACGGGCAGCAATCAGTGCCCATGTGCCCTGGACGCGTATGGTGCGAGCCGAGAGGAGCGACTACAAGCAGGAAGCGATCGGCCTGCTGGAGTTTGTTAATGCAAACCGGCACAAGCTGGTGCTAAAGCCGAATGACGACTACGGTGGCCATGGCATCACCATTGGTTGGAACACGGATGAGATCGGTTGGCAAGAAGCCATCCGCAGTGCGGTGGTAAATTCAGACTATGTGGTTCAGGAGCGGGTGCCGACGGCTCGCGAGATATTCCCGGCGCTAAAAGATGACGGCAGCGTTGAGTTTGCCGAGCAGCTTGTTGATCTCGATCCCTTGTTGTTCAACGGCAAAGTCGGATCGGCCTTCACACGGTTGTCTTCCACCGAGTTGGCTAATGTCAGTTCAGGCGGCGGCATGGTTCCTACTTACATAATCAGCGAAAGGAAGTACGGGTAGGGTTAGGGTGCGGTCACCAAGAATACATCCCATGCCCATCGCCCTACTTGAGCACCATGTATATCTTTGACCTTCGCACGGTAACGGAATTGATTGCCATGCTCGTCTACTCGCCTAGAAGTTTTGTAATCCAATTCCAACGTCCTCAGACCTAGCGCCGACAACGTGTAAAGCTCCGCCGGTTCTGAGACACCGTTGTGATTTGAATCTTGCCACAGACGTAGCGACGAAAAGATGGCATCGCTTGGGTCGATCTTGCCGTCACCGTTACCGCCGTTCTCTGGTTTGTCAAACTCCGCAAGCGCGAGGAAGCCATTTCTCTCTTCGCCTGCTGGGGGTGACGGCTGCAGCGTAAAATTGCCAAACAACTCTCGGCCGTTGTCAATTGCCCCGTTACCGTTAATATCCAGTGCAAGCCAAGCATCATCCGAACTAGGAGTTGTCCAGGAAAGTCTTTCCGGCAAGCCATCACTATTCAAGTCGAAGGTCACGCCATTTACAGCATCTGTAAGGTCGAAACCATTACCGAGAGTATCGACTACGATCGGACTAGAGCAGTAGCAGCCAGGATCATCCGTATCAATCAGCCCGTCGCAGTCATTATCCGCCCAATCTGAGCAGACGCTACCCTCGAATCCGCACTGCCCGACTACGGTGCTACTAATCTCTTCTCCGGTGAATGTGCATCCGCCAGGCGGAGGCGGTGGCGGCGAAGGCGGTGGCGGTGGAGGATAATTGGAGAAGACATTATCGTTGTCGCATGTTTGAATGGAAGTTGGTAAGTTCCCAAATCGATCATTAGTCCCGCAGTAAGCGTTCATGACGGTCGCACCGTCCAGCTGGTTACAAGGATCTGGGGGTACAAAGGCTTCGTCCAGACCCATAGTGTGCCCAATTTCGTGTAAGGCAACTTTCTCGAAGAAGGTGCTGTAACCCTCCACGCTGGAGGAATAGATTGGGTTTCCCAAAACTGTTGTACCCTGCATATAGAAGGTTACCGTCGCTGATTGTATATCGCCGGCCGTATTGACTACCGTATCTGTATGTGCGGCATTGGAACCACTTGAAGTTCCGTTTTGGAACGTAATGGTGCGTGAACCTGAGGGCGGGGTGCCGGGCACAAATTGAATTCCTGAAAAATTCGTATTGTTTGCTGTGTTCCACTTATCAATTGCATTCTGAATCTGTTGCCTTTGAGCCGTATCAGTTATGTTTCCAAAGTTGACATAAACCGTTGAATCCCTGGGAAACATTTCACTCGATGTTGTTGAGCATTGGGCAGAAATCGTTTGAAAGCCGCTTGCTACAAAAACCAATAACGTGCCTGAGACAATTAACAAACAGCGAGAAGGGAAATCAAGAGAATGTTGTCTTTTCATTGTGTGTTGCCCTTCGAGCAACCACTGGCCAAGGCGATGTGAATCTCATTCACAAAAGAGTCCACATTCTTGCTTGTAGCCACATTGTCTAGAGGCAATGATTCCTTTGTCAGCTTGTTGATCTCTTTCCCGCGTAATTCAAAACTGCCTTGACTCCCTAACGCTCGATACGTGGCTGTAACTGGCATGAACCTCAAGAAGACCAAGTAATGTCCTTTTACAGTCAATGGTGCGAAGGAATTATCTATGGCTTCAACGGTTCGACCATTCACCCGAATGACGCCACCGGGACGGGTTATTGAGATATCGGCGTCAGCTTCAATGTGAGCAGCGGAGTTGTCTTTTAAAACTTTCGTGACCGACATCTCATAATCGGTGTAAACAAAGCTCTCATCTTCAGACATGTGAGAAGATTTGTCCTTTACCTTTCCGATAAGTACAGCATCAGCATCGCATACGAGTCCTCTTAGGAATTCGTGGGGATCAGCGGAGAACCCGGTGGGATCTCCGCCAGAGAGCGGACTATTTCTTCTTATTCTCACATCGCCCATTTCTGCCACAAGCTCACTTATTCTCTTGCCCGTGTTATATTCCTTGTAAAGCCTACTGTGCTCCCTCTGCTTTTCTGTGATTGCTGCTTCTTGGTTGCCTAGTTGCTTCTCTTGACTTAGGGCGCGAAGAGCCGCAGTCCCTATTCCTGTTCCAACGACTAACAACGGGAGAACAATTAATAGAGTCCTTCTTTTGGTGTGCATGTACATCCTTCCTTTAAGCCTAAGATACAGGCCGATTCTTACGGGACGCTTGAGTTAGCCGTTGAGCTTCACCGAGCCTTGGCGTAAACGATGGAATTCGATTTTCCGTCTTTGGGAGGATAGAGTAGCGGAAGCCTATTCCCTATTATTGGGTGATGTCAAGGATTTTTGCATAGAATCACAAATATCACGCGCGTTTACATGTCCATATGACAGTGGAAGGGCCTTAGCCAATCCCAGTGGATTCTCCGCCATGAGCCGCACTAAACTCAGACAGGCTGACACTATTGCCTCCGCCAGTGAGCCACTCCCAGCGACAGGGCAACTCCTGCCTGCCAGATCAAAACCAGCCGCCAAACGAAAAAGCTGGAAGGAGTATCAATAGCCCACCAGGTGGACAGAGCGATTGCCGAAATCACTGACACTGATGACAACTTCTAAGCCAAAGCTATTTTTCAAAGGCCCTCGCTCTCGGCGGGCGTACCCTAGCGACCATAGGATGCGGAGTATGAATAAGTGAGAGCGCCGAACGTCCTCACCAGCCCGTCAGCGCTCTCTTGGGTCTGACACTAGCAGCCCAATTCCTAAAGCTTGTGAGTGTGGAAAAGGAGTGCTTCAGGGAGCGGCCTATATAATCAGCGAAAGAAATTAGCACAGACCGTGTACAATACGCCGGTCTGACGCCTAGAGAATCCGATTGAGGAGGTATCTCCTATGGTTGATGGAATCGATGAAAGTCCGACTTCGCCGGAAGAACGGCGGCAAAGCGATCGCTCACGGCTAATAGTCGACGTTTTCTTCGACGGCAAGGATGCAACCGGAGTGGCTAGCACCCAGGACATCGGTGCGGGCGGGCTTTATCTGAACACGCAAACCGATCTGCCCGAGGGTTCTTTGTTGCTGATGCGCATTCCGCTTGGCGAGGAACAGCAAGTCGTGGTAAACGGCGAGGTGGTCTACAACAATCCGGGACGGGGTGTAGGCGTTCGCTTTCACGGCCTATCGACGGCCGACCGCGCTGTGCTGGAATTAAGACTCGGCCAGGGCTGAATGTCCTCATCCCCCAGCCATCAACTCCGATGGCGCGAGCTCCCCGTCAAAGCTCGCGATGCTCTAACGGGCAAACTCGTTGGACTCTGGGGCGCGGTGAGCGATGAAACTGCTTTCGATTCGCTGACCGAAGACAAACAGCAGGCCCTTCTTCTGCTCCTCACCCGGATGCAGGCTAAGGATCTCTGGCATCTCGTTAGAAGCATTGATAACGTGTATGGGAAAGGTGGCGTTGGTCTCGCTTTCGCCGCCTGGCCGTCTATTCAGGCGACACTTTCGCGCCGGAAAGATTTCACCAGGCTATTTGCCAACCACAAGGATACTAGCGGCGGCTTTTACGAGAAAGGGCGGGCGAAAGCCGTGCTCCATTTCCTCTTTCAGGAGGGCAGCCCGCGCAAATGGTATGTCCATTTCGATCTTTATAGTCCGGTGCATTCGTTTAGCAGCGCCCGAAAGCATCTTCGGCACGAGTTTTTGGGCAAGATTAGTCCTGACTGGAAGATGATCAAACAGTGCTTAAAAGCTTAAGCCCTGACATGTCAATATTGCTTCGGGATGTTTATTGGCGGTGAATCCGGGGTTGTTGGCCGAGCTCCGGCTCGTGCCAAAGAAGGAGCGGCTACTATGCTCGATCAATTCACGCTGGGAATTGAAGAAGAGTTTCAGATCGTGGACCCACACACCCGTGAACTGCGGTCGCACGTCGTAGAGATTCTTGAAGAGGGCGTGATGCTGTTGGGCGAGCAGATTAAGCCTGAGATGATCCAGTCAATGGTCGAGGTGGGCACCGGGATTTGCCAAAACATCGAGGAAGCTCGCGCGGACATTACGAATCTCCGCAGCGTTATTTCGAGTCTGGCACGAAAGAACGGCCTGGTGATCATCGCGGCTTCCACACATCCCATCTCGCGCTGGCAAGATCAGAAGATATTTGAAGATGAGCGTTATGAACTATTGGTGCAGGAACTGCAAACAGTAGCTCGTTCATTGCTGATTTTCGGGTTGCATGTGCATGTGGGCATCCCGGACAGAGACCGGCAGATCCATATCATGAACGCGGCTCGCTACTTCCTGCCACACGTACTTGCGCTTACTACGTCATCCCCCTTCTGGATGGCTCACAACACGGGATTGAAATCCTATCGAAGTGAAATTTTCAAGCAGTTTCCCCGCACGGACATCCCCGACCATTTCGATTCCTACGCTAGCTTTCAGCGCTATATCGATCTGTTGATCAAGACGGGGTGTATCGACAATGGCAAGAAGATTTGGTGGGATGTTCGGCCGCATCCATTCTTTCCTACACTGGAATTTCGCGTGTGTGACATTCCTACACGGGTCGACGATACAATTGCCATTGCTGCGCTGTTTCAGGCAATCGTCGCTAAGCTGAGCACACTTATTGAAAAGAATCTGGGCTTCCGCCTCTACCGGCGGCTGCTGCTTCAGGAGAACAAATGGCGAGCGGTGCGCTACGGTCTGGATGGAAACATGATCGACTTCGGTAAGCAGAAAGAAGTGCCCACGCGCGATCTGATTCATGAGTTGTTGGATTTCGTAGACGACGTGGTCGACCCGCTGGGCTCGCGTAAGGAGATCGAGCACATCCATACGATTATGCAGCGCGGCACTTCAGCCGATGAACAGCTTGAGGTTTACAATAACAGTAACAATGATCTAAATGCAGTCGTAGATCAGTTGATCCATCGGACCATGGAAAATGTTCCGACCACGGCGCAGGTCGATCTCACAGGGCTGAAGACCTCAGCTTCGACCATTTCGAAGTAGCGCCGCCTTGATTTGTGGGGGCGCCCCTCCGTGAGCTTCAAAACTATCCGCAGATTACGCAGATTACACAGACTGGAAGAAACACTGGCCACAGACTGGAAGAAACACTGGCCACAAAGGGTTGCTGACTTCGCCGTCTTACTGCCTAAAGGTTTCTGCGTAATCTGTGTAATCTGCGGATAGCATGGGGCGCCCACGGAGGAACGCTCCTACAATCGAGCCTCACGCCGAGCAAGGTAGGACTGCCATAACATCCTCGCCGCGACTGAACGAAAGGGACGCCACCGCTCCGCTATGTCGAAAAGCTGATCCGTAGTCGCGCGCTGCTTCAACTCCTTAAGTTTTGTTACTGCTGTCGCAAGGGCGAGATCGCTCGCGGGCCAGATATCCGGACGGCGCAAGACCATTAACAAATAAATATCTGCGCTCCAGGAACCAATCCCTTTCACCTCCATCAACGCGGCTTTCGCACCTTCATCATTCATTTTCGACAAACCACGCAATTTAAGCGTGTGGCTGTTGATCGACTCGGCCAGATGCATGCAGTAAGCAGTCTTCTGCCGGGTCAGGCCGAGGGACTTGAGGTATGGTGCTCCCAGTTCGATGACCCGATCGGGTTCAAAAGGTTGCACGCTGTCACTGAGTCTCTTGTACATCGAAGCTGCCGAGGCCAGCGACACCTGTTGTTCGAGAATGATTCGAATCAGGGTGGAGAAACCCGGCTGGCGAGACCAGAGCGGCGGCGAACCGTGGGCCTTAAGGATAGCAGCCAGATCTTTGTCACGCTGGGCCAGATCCTGCGCGGCGGCTGCGAGTGACGCTTTAGTGAGTTGCTCCAGAGGCATGGGGCTATTTCGTGGTAGTTCGTGTCATTTCGTGGATCGTTATCCCAAGTAGTGAGAAAGGCGATCCACGAAGTCACACGAACTACCACGAAAGCAATCGTAGGCTGAAGTCAGCTGAGGGGCACTGCACTAGCTGGCTGGCTGTGCGTGCGCCTGGGCGAGTTCGATAAAATTCTCGAAAAGGACTCTGCCGTCGCGGGATTCGTTCTGATGTTCCCAGCGCGTGCGAGTCTTGTTCCAATCCTCGAACGACTTCTCGAGATGGAACTGCACAGTGTAGATGAGCTGACCATTGTCGCGGTTTACCATCATCTGGTTGCGGCAAAGGTATGAGGTCGCGAGGAGTTTAAAACCGGCGGGAACCTCGTCGAGCTGCAAACCGTGGTTCTGCCAGACTCGAAGGATGCGCGCCTGCTTGGTGTATTCCTGCCAGAGGCCCGAGCCGGGATTGTTGATTCCGCGGAAGATGGGGTCATGCGGATCGGTAATGCGCACAAAGCGGTACTGATATTCATTGGGACGGTTCTCTCGGTGCTGATGCTGCTCAAGTCTATCAAGCGTGATCACCTGCGCGCCGAAGCTTAAGCCGACTAGTTGATGGCCGCCGCAGATCCCCAGCGTCGGAATCTTTGTCGAGCGAATAAAGTTGCCAAACTCTTCGATTATAGCCGGCCTGTAAAAATCGAAATCACGCAGCGTGCCGCTAAGCACGATACCATCCGGCTCAAACGCCTTGACTGCTGCCGCCAAGCTTGCCAAATGCGTGACCTGAGTAGTAGGTGTTTTTACGAGACGAGAGATATTGTTAAGAATGTTCTCAATGGCGAGTTGGGCAATCGTTCGTTCGTGCTTAATTTGTGCGGCAGCGGTTTCCCCCCACTCCTTGTGCCCCACTTCTGAGAGGTCGTCCTCGCCACGCAGAAGATTGTCCACTACGAGTAGCCGCGCTGCTTCAATGCGCTTCTCGATGGGTTCATAGCGGCAGAATGTTTGTTGGTTGAAAGGAAAGGGAAGCGCTTGCGCTGCGTCAGGTGTCCGGTTATCTCCGTTTAAAAGTTCTACGATCTCCTGGGTCATCTCTGTGGGTAAACGTCTAATTGTCTTTAAAATCAGTTATTGATCTAAAGGCCCTCGGCCCGCTGCTTTCGTACTTTGCTTAAACCGGGGAACGCTGGCTCCCGCTCCGGAAGCAGCCACCTCGCTTCTTAGTTTAGCAATTAATAGGCCACGAATTCGAGCCCTGAATGCCTCAGTCCGATCGGCGGCCTTATGGTCCGTCAAGAGCAGCATGCGATGCCAGGACGATTCGAGCTCGTCGGCGAGGAGAGAAACCCTGGTAATATCGTAAGGAATCGCTACTTCCCTACAGCCCGCTCTGGCGAAAACAGCCAGATAACGGGCAGTTGCGAGGTCTGGGCAGAGCAGACGGCGTTGGCCCATTTTTAGTTCCACGCCTAGCAACGTCTGGTGAATCTCCAGGCGCTGCTTCCGCGGAGGCGCCCCCAAGTAGTACCAGCGCGTTCTCGCTTTTAGGATGCGCTCGGCATAAATCAGCGGCAGCCACGTGTCCGTAAGTTCGGTTTTGACTTGTTCAGCGTATTCTTCAGCGGTCACGGGGTAAGAGTTTGTCTGATGTGAATAATCTGTTGCGAACCCCCTGATGTTCAAAGCTACTGCAGCGACAGGGTAGCGATCGGTTTGGCTTGCAACGCATTGATTACCCGACCGGGGAAGAGTCCCAAATACAGCACTCCGGCGACTGTAATAATTAGAGCGATCAAGATGCTAGCCGGTATTGGAGGGGGCATCCACGAAGTCGTGCGCTCGCGGAAGAACATTACAATAATCAGTCTCAAGTAGTAGTAGGCGGAGACCGCGGTGTTTAGCACTCCGACGACCACGAGGATCACATACCCTTGATCGAGCGCGGCGCGAAAGACCATGATCTTGCCTATGAATCCGGCAGTCAGCGGCATACCCAACAAACTGAGCAGGAAGAGCGATAATGAGAAAGCGAGCACGGGAGACCGGAAGCCAATGCCGTTATAGTCCTCCATTTCAGTCCGCCGATCACCATCGCGAGCGATTAGTTGCACCACGGTAAAAGCGCCGATATTCATCACCGCATATGTCAGCAGGTAGAAGATCACCGCGGTGATCGCCGCGTTCCGCTGTTCAGGGCCGGGTGCCGCCCCCGCGGCAATGAAGCCCGCCAGTGCGTACCCCGCATGCGCGATGGACGAATAAGCAAGCATGCGTTTCACGTTGTTTTGCACAATCGCGGCGACGTTGCCAATAGTCATCGTCATGATGGCCAGAACAACGAGTGCTAAGACCCATGCATTGTGAAGCTCGCCTGAAATTGTATTGTTACTGGCCGCCGCTACGAATGGAAATCCGAACACGAAGACGCGCATGAATGAGGCAAAGCCGGCCGCCTTTGGTCCCGCCGCCATGAACGCTGTGACCGGTGTGGGCGCTCCTTCGTAAACGTCGGGGGTCCAAATATGAAAAGGTGCGGTTGCTATCTTGAAACCAAAGCCGACCAGCATCATGGCCCCGCCCGCGAAGAGGAGAGGCGGATACTGCGCATCATTGAGCCGCCCAGCGATCTCCGCCACATTTGTCGTGCCGGGCAGTCCGCTAATCATGGCGGTCGCACCATAAGTGAGCGCGATGCCATAAAGCAGAAAGGCGGATGACAGTGAGCCAAGGATGAAATACTTCAAAGATGATTCGTTAGAGCGCACGTCAGTGCGGCGAAAACCGGCCATGACGTAAGTCGCAATTGAAAGGATTTCCAAACCCAGGAAAATAATCACCAGATCGCCGCCCGAAGCCATCAGCATCATGCCCGCCGTGGCGAACATCAGAAGCGAGTGAAACTCACCGGCAGGAAGTCTCTCGTTCTCGACCCAGACCATCGAGATCAGCACCGTCAGAGCCGAGACGAGAAGAAAGACGAGAGTAAAACCGAGACGAAGTTCATCGAGCACAATCATGCCGTTGAAGGCCTGGCTGGCGCCGCCCCATGCCGACCAGAGCCAGATCGTCGCCACCGCCCCTGCGAATAAACCGGCTAATGAAATACTGCCGGTTACCCAGCGCTGATCGGGTCGCGCAAAAGCATCGACCAGCATGACCACCACGCCAACGACACAGATGATCAACTCGGGCGCGATGAGCGCGAAGCTGATGTCCGGCGGCGTGAATTGTAAAGCTAGAACGGAATTCATTTGATTGAGATTGGTGCGTGCCTGAGCGACTAGTGTCCACCTTCCGACGCGTCCAAACCGAAGTCATGGGGGTCACCTCGAGCACCCGCCGGTTTACTATGCGCGAAAGACCCCCCGGTCGGCGGCGCAGCTACGCGAGCGCGAATAGCTTCGACGCTCGCCTTTGAGCGATCCAGAAACGGCTGCGGAAAGACCCCCATTAACAGCATCAAGATAAGCAACGGCACCAGCAGCCCAATCTCGCGGGCATTGAGATCCGGAAGCGCCGCGTTCGCGGGATTCGTGACGTTCCCAAAAACGACGCGCTGCAGCATCCAGAGCATGTAGACGGCAGCCCAGATCACGCCCGTAGCAGCGAGCATGGTGGCGATCCATGAGTGCTGGATCGCGTTAGAGGTCCAGGCGCCGAGCATTATCAGAAACTCACCGACAAAGCCGTTGAGAAAAGGCAATCCAATCGATGACAACGATGCAAAGACAAACAGCGTGGAAAACCAGGGCATCGGCGTCGCCAGCCCGCCGAAGTCGCTGATCAGGCGCGTGTGTCTGCGCTCGTAGATGAAGCCGACAAACAGAAACAAGGCTCCGGTAGACACTCCATGGTTAAGCATTTGATAGAGCGCGCCCTGCATACCAAATTCAGTGAAGGAGAAAAGGCCCAGGACCACAAAGCCCATGTGGCTCACCGATGAATAGGCCACCAGCCGTTTTACATCCGGCTGGACCATCGCAACCAGCGCGCCGTAGATAATCCCGATGACCGCCAGTATGATCATAATCCAGGCAAACTCGCGCGACATATTTGGAAACAGGCCGAGGTTGAAACGGAGCAAGCCGTAGGTTCCCATCTTCAACAATACCCCCGCGAGAATAACGGAACCGGCGGTAGGCGCTTCGGTGTGCGCGTCGGGGAGCCAGGTATGTAAAGGAAAGAGCGGTATCTTGATGCAGAAGGCGAACGCAAAAGCCAGAAACAGCCAGAACTCCGCGTCCGGAGACAGCAACGCCGGTTGCGCGCTCATGGCTGCGAGTATCGCTGAGTAATCAAAAGTACCGTAGATGTAGTAAAGCGCAATAATACCGACCAGCATCAGCAGACTGCCTACAGCGGTGTAGATGAAAAACTTGACGGCTGCGTAGATTCTTCTTTCGCCTCCCCAGATTCCGATCAGGAAGAACATCGGCACCAGGGAAGCTTCGAAGAAAAGATAGAAGAGCAGAAGGTCGAGGGAAACGAAGACGCCAATCATTGCGCCTTCGAGCAGGAGCAGAAATACGTAGTATGAAAGTTGACGCTTAGCGATTGCCGTCCAGCTCGAGAGAATCGCGATCGGCATGAGCAGCGTGGTGAGCAGCACCAGCCACAAACTAATGCCGTCGACTCCTACGTGATAACGCGCGCCGATAGCGCCAATCCAGTTAGCGTTCTGCTCGAACCGAAACTCAGCCGCGCCCACCCCACCCACCAACAGTAGTGAAAGGGCAAAGGTGAGGGTGGTAACGACCAGTGCTATCCACTTGAAATGCGCATCCCGGCTGTTGGGCGCAAAACTGTAAGCCACGGCGACAAGGGCGCCGAGAACTGGAAGCAGGATCAGAATCGTGAGCAAGTGTTGCCGCATAATTTTAACGAGCACCGCCCACGGCCTGAGCGCCGAAGTAAGCGAAGAAGCCGATCAGAACCAGGGCGCCGATCAAAATAATCGCGGCGTAGCTCCGGACAAATCCGCCCTGGAGATGACGAACCAGCCGACCCGCTTCAGTTACGGCGTCGCCGAGGGCGTGCAGAAAACCATCGATCACACCAACGTCGAAGAGTTTCCACAAGCCTTCACGCGAGATGACTTCGACTGGCTTGATAACCGTGGCATCGTAAAGTTCATCGACGTAGTACTTGTTTTCGAGTATGCGCGGCATCTGCAGCAACGGGCGCTTCTGGAATATTAACCACCCCATACCAATGCCAAAGGCCGCAATGAGCACCGACACAAGGGCCAGTAAGCGCTCCTGACGAATCTCTTTCGGTGAATGAGTGTGTTCGGCGCTTGCGGTTGCCGGACCTTCCAGCGCGTGAACCGCAGGCGCACCGTCCAACTCCTGCGGTTTCGGTGACAACCACTGGATTTCATCGGCAGCGTGAGTGCCCTCCCCGTGGGGCACACCTGCCGGGACGTGGCTAACCACGGGGTCAAGAGTTTGCTCGATATAATTGACGGAATGGTCACTGAATAGTGAGCCCAGTGCGTAAGGCACGCCGATAAATCCGCCGACAGTGGAAAGCACGGCGAGAACGATCAGCGGCACAGTCATGACCCACGGAGACTCGTGCGGTTCATGATCTCTATGGTGGTCGTGGACTGCGTCGCCTTCCTTGTGATGATCGACCTGGATCTCGCGAAAGCGTTCCGACCCCCAGAACGTCATCACCATCATGCGCGTCATGTAGACAGCGGTCAGCAGGGCGGTAAACGCGCCGACAAACCAAAAAGCTTTACTCCAGATGGGATTGGGCAGACTGAATTCCCCCGCGCTCCAGGTCTTCCAAAGAATCTCGTCTTTGGAAAAGAAGCCGGCAAAGATCGGGATGCCAGAGATTGCCAACCAGCCCGTCAGCATAGTGGCGAAAGTGATGGGCATATATTTTCTAAGCCCGCCCATGCGCCGCATGTCCTGCTCATGATGCATGCCATGTATCACTGAACCCGAACCGAGGAAGAGAAGCGCTTTGAAGAAGGCGTGAGTAATTACGTGGAAAATAGCGGCGACAAAGGCGCCCACGCCGCAGGCAAAAAACATATAGCCGAGCTGAGAGACGGTCGAATACGCAAGCACCTTTTTGATGTCGTTTTGGGCGAGACCGATGGTAGCGGCAAAAATAGCGGTAGCAGCGCCGATGATCGCCACGATGAACATCGCCGTCGGCGCATGAGTGTAAATGGCTGAACAGCGGACGATCATGTAGACACCGGCAGTGACCATTGTGGCCGCGTGAATCAGGGCGGAAACCGGAGTGGGGCCAGCCATCGCGTCGGGTAGCCAAACGTAAAGTGGAATTTGGGCGCTCTTGCCTGCCGCGCCGATGAAAAGAAGTATCGCCACCGAAGTAGCGCCGCCGGCAAATAGCGCTTTCCAGGTAAACGGGTCAACGCTCATCACGGCGAATGCTTGCAGCGCGCTGCTGACTCCATGTTCAGGTTTTGCAAAGAAACTGATCGAGCCTGTCAGGAAGAACACGAGCATCAGGCCCAACACAAATCCCCAGTCGCCCACGCGGTTCGTAATAAAAGCTTTCTTAGCTGCGTCTCCCGCCTCTCTGCGATCCGTGTAGTAACCGATCAGCAGATAGGAGCAGAGACCAACTCCCTCCCAGCCCACGAACATGAGGAGGAAATTGTCCGCCAGAATCAGCGTCAGCATGGCGAACATGAAAAGGTTCAGATAGGCAAAGAAACGATAGAAGCCGCTGTCACCATGCATGTAGCCGACGGCAAAGACGTGAATCAAAAATCCCACGAAAGTGACAAAGAGAGCATACGTGCCGCTCAGGCGATCCAGCGCCAGGGCGAAGTCAGCACGGAAACGGCCCACCTGAATCCAGGTCCAGAGGTGATCAAATATAGGTTCGGTGGAACGAAGTGCGCCGTTGGATTTGAAGGCCAGATAGAAAGCGATGATGGTCGAGATGCCGACAGATGAACAGGCAATGATGCCGATAACCTTCTCATTACGGAGCCGCCGGCCGATGAACCAGTTGGCGGCTGCGCCGGCCAGCGGCGCAAAGATGATCAAACTGAGAAGGTTGTTCTCCATTAAAGCTTCATCACACTCGCCTCGTCCACATCCAGTGATTCTCGGTTGCGGAAGATGGTGATAATAATGCCTAGCCCGACCGCCGCCTCGGCTGCGGCCACCGTCATGACAATGAAAACGAAGAGCTGTCCGGTTACGTCCTGGAAGAAACTCGAAAAAGCGACGAACGTCAGGTTCACCGCATTGAGCATTAACTCGATGCACATGAACATCACGATTACGTTTCGACGAATAATCACGCCTACCACCCCAATCGTGAAAAGAATGGCAGAGAGCGCTAGATACCATGAAAGCTGTGGACCCATAAATTCTTCAAGCTCGTTTTTCCGGGTCTGACGGCAGTTCGACACCCAGAAGTTGGGCTGCCTCCGCAGTCGAATTCGTTTCGACAGCCGTCTTGTCATCAACTGAACGCGGATTGACGATACTCATCGGCAGCACCTGACTTCCGGGAACCACGCGGGCGGTTGAGGACAGTGTGTTATGGCGACGCGCCAGAGACATCGAACCCACAATGGCCATCAACAGCAACACTGAAGTGATCTCGAAGGGCAGGAGGTATTTCGTGAACAGTCCCGTGCCGACCGAAGCAGTCAACCCAACGTTGGAAATCCCGTGGCGGGGCGTGTAAGGAGAATCCTGCACGGCATAGAGAATAAATGCAGTTTCCGCGATCAGAATGGCGGCCAGACCGATGGCTGTTGGCACCAGGAACGCCAGGCGTTTGCGTCGAGGTTCTTCGTCCTCGACGTTAAGCAACATGATTACGAATACCACCAGCACCATGATCGCGCCGGCGTAGACGATCACCTGTACGGCGGCGATGAAAGGAGCTGCCAGCATCACGTACAGACAGGCGAGCGACAGCAACACACCAATCAGCGAAATGGCGCTATAGAGAGGGTTTCGCTGCGCGACCATGCCAATAGCACAGCCGATCGCCAATCCCGCAAAGAGTATGAAGAGAAGACTCGTTAGCATCTAAAGAGGTAAATAGTAAATAATAGTAAATAGTGAATGGTAAATAGACAGCAGGAAACGTTCAACGGTAGATGGCTCAAGGAGGCGTTTCCTTCTGTCTATTTACCATTCACTATTTACTATTTACTGCCCTAAGAACATCACCGTGGCGGTCACCAGGATGTTTAGAATGGCCACCGGCACCAGTACCTTCCAACCAAAATCCATTAATTGATCGAAGCGAAAACGCGGCAGCGTTCCCCGAATCCAAATGTAGAGGAAGAGGAAAAAGATTATCTTCGCGACAAAACCGAACACACTGACCAGCCCGAACAGGAGAGTGCCCCGGCCAAACAAAGACTCAGCAAAAGGGACGTTCCAGCCGCCGAGAAACAGGGTTGTCGCCAGCATCGACACGGTGATCATGTTTATGTATTCGGCGTTGAAGAACAGGAGGAACTTTATGGAACTGTATTCGGTATGGAAGCCCGCAACCAGTTCGGTTTCCGCTTCCGGCAAGTCAAACGGGACGCGATTTGTTTCCGCGATAGCCGAGATGAGATATACGAGGAATCCCACCGGTTGATAGATGATGTTCCAGTTCATCCCGTACCAACCAGACTGCTGCTCAACCATGGTGTAAATGTCCAGGTTGCCTGAGATAAGGATTACACCCACGAGGGACAGGCCGAGCGAGAGCTCATAAGAAATCATCTGAGCAGCAGCTCGCAGTCCGCCCATCAGACTGTATTTGTTGTTCGAGGACCAGCCGGCGAGGGCGATGCCGTAGACTCCAACAGAGGTCACGCCCAGCACGTAAAGCAAGGCCACATCGAAACGCGCAATCACGAGAGGAAAAGACCAGTCGGTAAACGGAAGAGTTATCGTGGGACCGAAAGGGTAGACTACAATAGCCATGATGGCTGTGATTACTGCGATCATCGGGGCCAGCATGAAAACAAATCTGGTGGAACGGTCGGGAACCAGGTCTTCCTTCATCATAGTTTTGATGAAGTCGGCGAAGGGCTGAAGAACGCCGCCGTAACCTACGCGGTTTGGACCAACACGCCCCTGAATAAAAGCCAACACGCGTCGCTCGGCAAGCACTGTGGCAGCCACGAGCAGCATGATCGAGAGAAAGGCGATGGTGATCGCCAGAATCACCAGCACCGAGTGAATAAGAGAGTCCATTAAGTCATTTTCGATTGCCAATTGCCAATTGCCGATTGGCGTTATTCATAAAGCCCGGCATCACCCGCCGCGCATTCAACTACGAAACCATCCAAGCTTTCAATAAGAGGCACGCTAATTCGCGGTCGGGTGCCTGCCGTTGTGCGGCCCGCTACCTGAGCGAGCCGCGTTGAATGATGCTTTATGCAAAGCCTAGCTGGTTAATGTCCAAGTGGAAAATTTTATCTGTCATTTTCATAGATGATTGGAATCTCACATC
>JALZJF010000045.1 GCA_030859905.1 Acidobacteriota bacterium | reverse complement strand
CGCTGAGTATCCGATGTCGACCCTTCTGTAGCAGCTAGCGCGAACCTCCACGGGACAAGCCCGTGGCATCTCGCTGAGTATCCGATGTCGACCCTTCTGTAGCAGCTAGCGTGAAACTCCACGGGACAAGCCCGTGGCATCTCGCTGAGTATCCGATGTCGACCCTTCTGTAGCAGCTAGCGTGAAACTCCACGGGGCAAGCCCGTGGCATCGTCAATCTACCGGCAATTTTTTTTGGCGCACTGTGAACAGGCTGCAATCTGCCCGAAAATCGGAGCCTTTGGTAAAATGTGTTGATTCACGTTCAATCATTTGTTAGTTTGTAATCGACGGATCCTGACCCTGCCGGCCCCGGCACGGTTTTAATTCAATAGCCATCCTCCCAGGCCCTTTAGCTTTGCTACGGCAAAGTCGGTTACCAGAATCAAGATGAACACCTTCGAATCCCCGCAATCTCTATCGATCTGCTCACCACTCATCTCCCGGTTAATTCTAACCACCGTTTGTTTGTTTGCACCCGCCGTATGGTCCGGAGTTTCAGCACAGAGTTTGTCTTCGCAACCTGTGGCACGTCTCGTTACCAGCACTTCCGACGAGATTCATAACTCGAAACTGCGCCGCGCTAGTGTCGCTCTGGGCAACGCGCGCCGTTCCGAGGCGACGGCTCCTGCAGGCATTCCATCGATCGCTCAAGCCACGGAACCCGAGCGTCGGGCATTTGAAGCAACAAATGAAATGCGCGCGCGGAATGGATTTTCTCCCTTGAGTTGGGACAGTGATCTCTGCCGGATGGCCCGAGCTCATTCTGAAAAGATGGCCCGACTGGGATTTTTCGCTCACGAAACACCGGAAGGCCTACGTCTGAAAGATCGTGTTCGGGCGGCGGGAATCCGCTTCCAGGTGATAGGCGAGAACATCGCGTATAATCAGGGCGTCGCTGATCCTGGCACTTTTGCAGTTCAAAGGTGGATGACTTCGGCAAAACATCGTGCAAATCTGCTCGGTAGCGAATTTCGGGCTTCGGGGATCGGTAGTTTTGTAGCCCCTGACGGCCGGGTTTATTTAACCCAGATTTTCATAGCGCGTTAGACGCCGGATAAGTCTTTACGAATTGGCGGCTGACGCTTCTCTTAGGTCAGCCGCCTTTAACGTGTCTACGCTTCCCTTTACGCTTCCGTCGTTTGCGAAGATTAATTGCGGTTTGCGCATCCTGGGCAAACGTCCCGATGGCTATCATGAGATCAGGACGGTGCTGCAAACCGTTTCGCTTAACGACACTCTTCGGTTCGCAACTGCTCCGGGCCCTGAGATATCGCTGTCTTGTGATGATCCTCTGATTCCCACCGGTCAAAACAATCTGATCGTGCGGGCCGCAATTGCTTTGAGAGATCACTACGGAGTTCGGGCGGGGGCGCGTATCCACCTCGAAAAACGAATTCCGGTTCAGGGAGGACTCGGCGGCGGCTCATCAAATGGATCAGTAGCTTTGGTAGGGCTCGCGCATCTGTGGAAGATCACGGCGAAGGTTTCGGAGTTAGCTGAGTTGGCAGCCGGATTAGGGTCCGACGTCCCATTTTTTCTAAGCGGGGGTAGGGCACTGAGTACGGGTACCGGAACAAGCATCTCCGCGCTTCCGGATCTTGAGGTGCAGCACCTTCTGATTGTGGCTCCAAACGTCACCGTGGCCACCGCAGAGGCCTACAAAGCACTCAGTTCAGTTGCCTTGACAAGCCGGAACTCCGACTCTATCCTTGCTGTTTCGCGTGGGTCAACCAATTCGTCAGATTGGGATCAATGGCCTGCCTCTGACGACTGGCAGAATGATTTCGAGCAGGTGATCTTTGATATTGAGCCTGAAACTCGGCGAGTTAAGAACGCTCTGCTTCAGGCTGGTGCTCGTAGCGCTTTGCTCGCTGGAAGTGGTTCGAGCGTTTTTGGTATCTTTGACAACCGGGAGGCGCAGCAGCGCGCCCTTGAGCATATTCGGGCGGACAGCGGCTGGCGCATCTTTTCATGTGCAACTCTATCGCGCGAAGAATACTTTCGAGCGATGGGATCCTGTGGTACCCCGCTCTTACGCTCTTTTGATCTGCGATCCGATACTGGGGCGTAGCCAAGTGGTAAGGCACCGGTCTTTGGAACCGGCATCCGTAGGTTCGAATCCTCCCGCCCCAGCCACTTTTCAAATAATAAGTAATAATTAAAATGACGAGGAACCTTTCTGACTTCGCAACTGTTAGCTTGTCATTGATGTTATGGGCACGACCGGCGGTATAAAAATCTTTTCCGGAAATGCGAACCCCAGACTGGCGGAAGAGATTTGTCGCCATCTGGGTTGTGATATGGGGCGCGCTTTTGCGGAGCGTTTCTCGGACGGGGAGTTTAACTTTCAGATCGACGAGAATGTTCGCGGTGGGGATGTCTTCATTGTTCAGCCTACGAGCCCGCCAACTGACGAGCACTTGATGGAACTGCTGGTGATGCTCGACGCTTTCCGTCGATCATCAGCAGAACGCATTACGGCCGTGATTCCGTATTACGGCTACGCGCGCTCTGACAAGAAAGATCGGCCACGCGTTCCTATCTCGGCGAGACTCGTGGCAAACCTGATAACGGTTGCCGGCGCTGATCGTTTGCTCACGATGGATCTGCATGCGGCGCAAATTCAGGGGTTTTTTGATATTCCCGTGGACCACTTGTATTCGGCGCCGGTAATGATTGGCTACTATCAGGATAATCCTTTGCCGAATCTGACCGTGGTGGCTCCTGACACTGGGGGAGCAGAAAGAGCGCGCGCGTACGCGAAACGCCTGGATGCTGAACTTGCGCTTTGCGACAAGCGACGCGAAAAGGCAAATGTTGCTGAGGTGATGAATGTCGTGGGTGATGTCCGCGGTCGCAGCTGCTTGGTTGTCGACGACATGTGTGACACAGGAGGGTCGCTTACGAAAGTTGCGCGAGCGTTGAAAAATGCTGGCGCCGCAAGCATTCATGCCTGCTTCACGCATCCGGTTTTATCGGGCAAGGCCGTCACGCTGTTGGATCAGTCTGAGATCGAACAGATAATTGTCACGAATACGATTCCGTTGCGCGATCACGCGTGCGAATTAGAGAAGATAAAGGTACTTAGTATCGCGCCGCTTCTGGCGAAGGCGATCAAGTCGATCCATGAGGAAACCAGCGTTTCCTCGCTCTTTGTATGAAGAGGATTTTTGATTTTAGATTTGCGATTGATTGAGGGCGGCCGCTGAGGCTGGCATCCTCGCTTAGAGTCAAATTGCAACTCAAATTTAAAATCAAAAATCAAAAATCAAAAATCTTCCGTACGTCTGTAAGGGGAGTTGATTATGGCTGAGCATAGGGACATAACGGTGAAGGCTAAGGTGCGTGAAGGCCGCGGCAAGAACGACGCTCGTCGCACCCGGCGCGCGGGATTGGTTCCAGTTACGGTTTATGGCGGCGGAGGCGAAACAGTGGCAGCGGCCGCGCCGCTCAGTGAACTGGCGGCGATTCTTAGATCTGAAGCCGGTCGCAACACGATCTTTACTATTGACATCGAGGGTTTGGGCGCCAGCGAGGTCATGTTCAACGATAGGCAGATCGATCCCGTGCGCAGCCGATTGTTGCACGCGGATTTTCAGCGATTGATTAAAGGACAAAAAATTGAAGTGACCGTTCCCCTACACCTGGTTGGCGAGCCGACCGGAGTACGGGAGGAGCTGGGCATCCTGGAACAGATCATTCGTGAGATTGAGATTCGCTGCGAGCCGCGCGAAATCCCGGATGCTATTGATGTCGACGTTTCGAATCTTGGGGTTCACGATGTACTGCGCGTTTCCGATATCCAGGTAGGTGAGAACATCGAGATTCTAAATGAACCGGATACCGTAATTGCCACAGTTGGCATCGTGAAGGAAGAGCCGGTTGCAGCACCGGTGGTTGAAGCCGAAGGCCCGGCGGAGCCTGAAGTAATAGGCAAGGGTAAGAAGGAAGATGAGGGTGCCGGCGACGAGGGCGAGAAGGGGGAGAAGGGCAAGAAGGAGTAAATGCATTGCCAATTGCCAATTGCCGATTTCCAATTGGTCCTTGGTGTAGGACAGAAGTGGCTCGGTAATGTACTGTCTCCGACGCCACAAGACCAATCGGCAATCGGCAATTGGCAATTGGCAATCGGCTTGGCAATGCCCATGCGTCTTATCGTAGGTTTGGGAAACCCGGGCGCCGAATATGAATGGTCGCGTCATAACCTGGGGTTCATGCTGATTGACAAGGTGGCCAGTGACGCCGGGACTGCAGTGAACAGACGGGAGTGTCAGGCGTTGGTAGGGCGGGCTGAGATTGCAGGTTGCGCAGTCAAACTCGTCAAACCGCAGACTTTCATGAATTTGAGCGGCGAGTCAGTCTGTTGCTTAATTGCCAGGCACAAGCTCGAAACGCCAGCCGACAACTTAGTCGTCGTATCAGACGATCTGGCTTTGCCGTTCGGTAAGATTCGTATTCGGGAACGTGGTTCGGCTGGGGGACACAAGGGCTTGATATCGATCATCGGTTGTCTCGGCACGAACGAGTTTGTGCGGCTACGAATTGGAATACAGCCGGACCACCCGATTAACGATTCGAAGCGCTTTGTTTTGGATGTGTTACCCAAATCAGCGCGGGCGGAAGTTGAAAAAGTTTTGGAACGAGGTGCAGAGGCGCTTAGAACTATCCTCAAGGATGGTGTTAGGAAAGCCATGACGGAATACAACTGATTGCCGATTTCATAACATTGCCGATTTCCAATTGCCGATTGCCAATTTCGATCGGCCCAATTGAGTTTCGCTAATACGTTAAAGAGTTTCGATTCTGCCGCCGCTAGCTGCCAATCGGCAATTGGAAATCGGCAATGTCATAAGGAGGATGATTTTGGAAACACCCAGGCAATACGAAGTAATCTTCATCGTCGACCCGGCCGCTGACGACGATGAGGTCAATCGCCTCACTGAGAACCACAAGCAGATCGTCACCGACCAGGGCGGCGTAATAACGAAATTAGAAAGGTGGGGCAAACGGCAGTTGGCTTATGAGATTTTTCATAAGACGGAAGGCACTTTTGTGCTGATGGAGATCGAAGGTTCGGGTAGTGAGATAGCGGAGCTGGAAAGGCGCATGCGCGTTAACGATCGCATTATCCGCTATCTGACAGTTCGGGTGGATGAAGATCGGCGTCGCGCCGAGAAGTTTAAGGACCGCCGCGCTCGCAGAGCCGCTAAAAGACCAACTTCACGTGGTGGTCCGCCGCGCGGAGCTTCCGTCCCTGAGTTCGCGGCTGCTGACGAGAATGATGAACGCTAGCAAATAGTGAAGCGTGAGATTTTTGATTTTAGATTTTTGATTTGCGATGATGTTGTTGCACCAGTCTTGCGTTTGCAGCCCGCTGGAAACTGATGGATAGTGAACCGCAAATCAAAAGCCTAAAATCTAAAATCAAAACTCTCGCGATTCACGATTGACGATTGACGAGGAAACACGAAGCACTATGTCGAGCAACTACGAAGACCGCAACCGCGGATACAATGGCGACGAGGATATGGATCGAGGGCGGCCTGTGCAGTCGCGGGGCGGCCGTCGCATACATAGACGGAGAATCTGCCGTTTCTGCATCGAGAAAGCTGATCTCATCGACTTCAAGGACGTCACACTATTGCAAAACTATATTCCCGAGCGCGGCAAGATTATTCCCAGACGTATCACCGGCAACTGCGCCACGCACCAGCGGATGCTTGCCGAGGCAATTAAAAGGGCACGCAATATCGCGCTGCTTCCCTATACAACTGACTAAGACAGGAGCGCGAGAGATGGCACACACCAGGATACTTTTACGCGAAGATGTAGATGACCTCGGCGCTCGTGGCGAGATAGTCAGAGTCAGGGCCGGTTATGCCCGCAACTATCTGCTGCCCCGCAAGCTCGCTGTGGAGGCGACTACTGGCAACGTCAAGCAGATCGAGCGCGAACGCACCGTCCTTTTGAAAAAAGAAGCTGGTGAGCGCGCCACGGCTGACGCTCAGGCAGAGCAAATGCGCTCGCTGGTACTGAACTTCGAACGCAAGTCCGGCGAGCAAGGGGCACTTTATGGTTCAGTAACTTCCATGGATATCGCCGAAGCGTTAAAGGAGAAAGGCTACGAAATTGATCGCCATCGCCTCCATCTACGTGAGCCTCTCAAACGCATTGGCGATTTCACCGTACCGCTGCGATTGCATCGTGAAGTAACGGTGGATCTCCAGGTGAAAGTTTCACCGGAAGGTTTGGTTATCGCGGGACACCTGACTCCAGAACAGGAGGCTGAGCTAACTATAAAGGTAGAGGAGGAGGAAGGGTAAGCAGACGGAGAGTTAAGAAGTTCCATTTTTCATTCGGATAATACTGGCGTTAGCTCAGGCAAGACAGCAGAGGAGACCGCAAGCTAAAGAGCAAACTTTCGATCGGTCGAAACTTCTTGATATAAAACGTCCCCGCGAGTGCAGGTCTTAATGCCCTGTAGTATAGTTCAGGACGCTGTGGGTCTTTGGCTGATCCGCAGCGTCTTTTTATTCACTAGCAATTCATACTTCATGATATGGCCACTCCTGATCCTGCTCGCGAGCAATCGCTCGAACGTGCCCTGCCAAACAGCGCTGAAGCTGAACGCGCTATCCTGGGAGGCGTAGTACTCGATAACGGCCTGATTAGTCAGACAATCGAACTGCTGCGGCCGGAAGACTTCTACGTCCCATCGCACCGGCGCATCTTCATGGCGATGATTGCGCTCTTCGAACGCGGCGCCGAGATCAATCCGATTCTGACTGGCGAAGAACTGAAGAAGGAAAACGCGCTGGAATCGGTTGGGGGCATCAGCTTCATTACCAATCTCACCTACGGCTTACCCCATTCAACAAACATCGCACACTACGCGAAAGTCGTCCGCGGTAAGTCGATGTTGCGCCAGCTCATTAAGGCCTCCAATAAGATCACCCAGGAGGCGCTGGAGCAGCAGGACGAACCGGAGATCATTCTCGACCACGCCGAGCAGGCGATATTTCTGTTGGCTGACGAGCGCATCCGTCAGGGCTTTGTTCATGTCAAGCCGGTTGCGGAACAACTGCTGGAGAAAATTCAGGAGATGGAAGGCCGCGCAGCGGTTTTAACGGGACTTACTACCGGCTTTGCCGATCTCGATAAGATCACCTCGGGCTTACAGCGGCAGGATCTGATAATTGTCGCCGCTCGCCCCTCGATGGGTAAAACCAGTTTCGCCTTGATGCTCGCGGAAAATGCGGCGATTCACGCAGGCGCGGTGGTGGGAATCTTTTCCTTGGAAATGTCGAAGGAAGCGCTGGTTATGCGTCTGCTCTGTTCGCAAGGCAACATCGATGCGCAACGATTTAGGAATGGTTTCCTTTCGCGGCCGGAGTGGGCTCAGATCGCCAAATCGCTTGGCATTCTGGCTGACTCGAAGATATTTCTTGACGACACGGCTGGCATCTCGGTACTCGAGATGCGTGCTAAGACGCGTCGCCTGGCCGCTGAACAGAAGAAACTCGATCTTATTATTGTTGACTACCTCCAGTTGATGACAGGTTCCGCAAAACGCTTTGAGTCGCGGCAGCAGGAAGTTTCGCAGATTTCGCGCGAGCTGAAGGCGCTAGCCAAGGAGATGAACGTCCCTGTCGTTGCGCTCTCCCAGCTCTCGCGCGCTCCGGAATCGCGTTCGGATCACCGGCCGCAATTGGCAGACTTGCGCGAATCAGGCGCCCTGGAGCAGGACGCAGACGTGGTGGCCTTCATCTACCGCGAGGAGCAATACAAAACTCCGGAAGAGAAAAATAATCTACCGGAAGATCAGAAGAACGTTGCCGAACTAATCGTCGCCAAGCAGCGCAACGGCCCCACCGGCACAGTTGATCTTCGCTTTACTCCCTCGAGCATGCGTTTTGATAATCTTTATCGTGAGTAGCTCTCCCTGGCCGCGTTTCTGATGCTTGATTCATACCACCCCGCCGGCCACCGCCCGACCTGGGCGCACATCGATCTCGATGCCTTAGCTTCAAATTTTCACCTGATAAAGAGCCGCTTAAACCAGGGCGTTAAAGTTGCCGCCGTCGTCAAGGCGAATGCCTACGGTCACGGCGCGGAGGAGTGCGCGGGCAGGTTGGCTCGCGAGGGCGCCGATTGGTTTGGGGTGGCGTTGCCGGAGGAGGGAATCGGACTAAGGGGTTCGGGTATCACGCAGCCGATTCTTTGTCTGGCTGGATTTTGGGAGGGTCAAGCTGCCGCCTGCCTACAGAAGAGACTCGTGCCTGTCGTCTTTCGTCTTGACTTGGTAGAGGCATTGGACATGGCAGCGCGAGATGCCGGAGATACCGCTGACGTGCATGTCAAGATTGATACCGGGATGGGCCGCCTGGGTGTGCGCTTTGACGAGATGGCTGAGTTTGCCGATGCGTTAAAGCGTTTCAAGCACATTCGCGTCGATGGATTGATGACGCAATTCGCTGCTGCCGACGATCCGAACTGCGAGACGTTAACCGCAGATCAAATTGAGCGCTTTGAAAGGGTGGGCAGGCTTTTCCGGGCTCATGGTTTTGGCCCAAGATACCTGCATAGCGCGAACTCAGCCGGGATCTTCAGCCACCGCGAAGCGCTGGGAAACATGGTTCGCCCGGGCGGTGTACTCTACGGCCTGTGGCGTGACATTCTTCCACCTTCAACTGAGAACAATAGGCTGCTGCCGGTAATGTCGCTGCACTCTCGCATAATGATGCTGAAGTGGGTGCCCCAGGGTGAGACCATTGGCTACGGCTGTACGTTTGAGGCGTCGCGGAAGTCGCTGGTGGCCACGGTGCCCATTGGCTATGACGATGGATATCTGCGCGGCCTTTCGAATCGCAGCCACGTGATTGTGCGTGGTACTTACGCTCCTGTGGTGGGACGGATATCTATGGATCTCACCATCCTCGACGTAACAAATGTCGAAGGTGTGGAGCTTGGCGATACCGTGACGTTGCTTGGGCGAAAGGGCGGCTTGGAGATTCCGGCCGAGGAGCTCGCCAGGATTGCAGGCACCCTTTCCTACGAAGTCACTTGTGGGATCGGAGAGCGCGTCCCCAGGGTGTATACCTTCTCGTAATGGCCAGTTCGAGTGGGGTTGAAATCCCACCCCAAAGGGGTGAAAACCCAGGCTCTTTACGTTCGCGATAAACGCGTCGCCAGGCTTCTGGTTATTCCGAACTCCTCAAGCAAGGTGTGAATGAGATGAACGAACTCGTTGACAGTCGCTACGGACGAACTTGGACTCAAGAAAGATGTTCATGAAGAAGCGTTGGAAATGGTTACTAATCATAACGCTGTTTGCGGCGGCCATTGGTCTGGGTCTCTTCGCTTACCCGCGTCCCGAAGCAACTCTCACAGATCTCCGCAGCGTGGAGGAGCTTCGCACAAGGTTTAATCATGATAAGGGGAAGTCACGACTCATTCTCCTGCTGGCCCCGACATGACCCACTTGTTTGGCTGGCGCCCGGCGGGTGCAAAAGGAGTTACTTGAAAAGCACCCAACTGTGGGATTGCAAGTTTACGTAGTCTGGTTTTCCATGATAGCAACCGACGCCCGTGGGACATGGAGATGGACGGCAAGCGTGATAACCGATCCCAGAGTTGCGCATTTCTGGGATGATCAAAAAGTGGTGGGCCGGTGGTTTGCACAACAGGAAACGCCGGCCGAGATTGACGCCGGGATTGTCTGGGACGCGTACTTACTTTATGGGCCGGAAGCAGAATGGAATGCCAAACCTGAGCCGCTAATAAGCTGGGGTGCGACGGTGCACGACGAATATCAAATGCTGGAAAGTAATTTGGTCCCACTATTGAAATAGAGATCTAAAGGATTCCCAAGTTTGACTCCGTAGGAGTGAGATGTTTATAGACTCGAATGCAAGCTTTCTTATCAACTCCGTTCGGAGGAGCGGAAAACAACTAGACCTGTAACCTCTAAGATACTCTCCGCTCCTCCGAACGGAGCCGGAGGTGATGGAGGTTCCGGTACTATAGACATCTCACTCCTAACGGAGTGAACGGCGAGGCCGCGCCTTTGAAGAGGGTCCTATGTGCGGAGTAGTGTATGCGAGACCCAGCAGAGGCTGAAACACTCACAGTAAGCGTCAACGAACGCGATAGCGTAACCGCACTGCTCTACGCTGCGGCCAAGAAGAACCGCGCAGGCGTTACTGTTCTACTCGGCCAT
>JALZJF010000026.1 GCA_030859905.1 Acidobacteriota bacterium | reverse complement strand
ACCTCCGTGATCTCCGTGTCTCCGTGTTAAAATTGCTAAGAAAAGATGCACCACGGAGGCACGGAGTACGCGGAGAAGCTTTTTTCCGACAGACTGCTAGAGCGCCAGAATTCCCACTAGAACCGATATGATGAGCGTTCAATCTTAACACTGGGTTAACGCTGGACGACTAACTTGCAAGAGAATCCTGCCAAACAAAAAAAGCAAGCGAAAGCCCCTTGGCTTTGCGGCTTGCTCATTTCTTTGAAGAATCTGGACTGGTCGCTACGCTCGCCGTACTGACAGTTGCGGGAATCTGACGAGAAGATCCTCAGACGCGCTGCGATCTCGCTTCCTGAAGATTGGACCATCTCGCGGTCGCTGCAAGATTTACTGGCGGCCTGAAGCCCTCGGGTAGGTCGCCATTGTCGGCGCGCAGAAACTGCCAGTCATTAGGGCGCAGAGTGGCAATCAGTTCTTTACGGGTCTTTATCTGCAGAGGTTTACCCAGATAGATCTTGCCCATGCGATTCAGGTTCTTTTCAGAGATGGTTCCGGAGAACATCCAGAGCGGCCAGGTAAAGTTTGGTCCGTTGAGACGTCGCAGCTTGTAAAGCCACATCCCAATCGCACCTATCCGCCAGGCTGTGGGTCCCCACCAACTGTACTGACCCGGACGCAGGTTCATCTTCCAACACTTCATCATCAACTGCCACTGTAGCGGCGTGAGCTGTTTTGTCTGTGTCACTCCCTTAGCATTTTCCATCCGCGTGTCGTGCAGCGGAGTGAAGATTGACGGGATGAGAAACGCAAACAAACCTCGCCGCTCCATCTCGTAAATGAGATCGATCGTAGCCCTCACGTCTTCATCAGTCTCGCCCGGATTACCGACAATCAGGGTCATCGCGGGAAACCAATTATTCTCGTTCAGAACGCGCAAACCCTCGAGCACGATGCTCGGCCATTCGTCAATCTGGAACGGTACACCTTTGCTGGGCATGATCTGCTTCGCCATGCGCACTGAGCCCGTTTCGAGTCCGATGAGAGGCGCCAGAGCTTTTTTCTCCGGATGGCTACTTAGGTACGGAAAGTGAATGGGACTCTTCGGCAACAGCAACTCGGAGAGCTGCTTGATCAGCGTGGGATCCACCACCGCCGGTGCGATGGTGCTGTGACTAAGGACGTGTTGCTCGACACCCGGCGTATTAACAATCTCCGAGTAGAGATCAACCAGGGCTTCGCGATTGGGAAAGTAGAATGGTGTACCAGTATGCACCTGGCCCCAGATAAACATGTCCTCGGTGGCCAGAGATATCTGCTTGTTTCCATCGCGAATGTTGGCGCGCACCGCGCCCATAATCTTGTCTTTGGGAAGGTCAATCTGCGGATTTAGATCTGGGACGCAAAACTTGCAACGCCGGCCGCAGCCGGTCGTCATCTCGACTACGCCAAAAGTAGTTCTGGAGTCGGGAAACAGGATGCCTTCGCGGTCCAGCGGATGTTTGACATCGATCTGTCGGGGCAACTCCTCCTGGCGAATCGCCTTACGGAAAAGTTCCAGCGTATCACTCGATTCGCTGCGTCCTTCGACGACGCAATCCACACCGAGTTCCTCGAAGGTGTCGGTTTGCGTGATCTGCCATCCGCCGGAACCGCCCACGATGACTTTAAAGTCGTTGCGATACGGGCTTGCTTTGATACTGGCAAACAACTCCCGTGAGTAGTGAGAATTGATCGGCATCCGCGACGAGCCGAAGATGGAAGTATAAACACCCGCAGCAAAGGTTACGCCCAGAGGATTGTGCGTTGACACAGCTACGACGCGCGTTCGCGGCCCAACAAACTTATGCAGATCCTCAGGGAAACAAGCAACGATATCGTCTGGTTTATACGCCCGCAGAAGGGATGTTTCTACTAGTCGCACGCCTGCCGGCATATAGCGCGCGGAGTTATCCTCGTTCTTCTCCAGGTCGCGCCACTTCGGGTACTTCTTGTTGATGACGCCCTCCATCCAGATCGGCAAAGATGCCATGGCCATCTGAATGAAATATCCGGCGTGGTCAATTGCCTCCGTGAGCGGCGCCGTGAGGACAATGAGTTTGCCGCCATCCTTGGGCACTGGATAGGCTGTCTGGGAAACGACATCCTTAACTTTCGCCTTCCGATGCCCGTTCCCATTTCCGTTTCCATTCTTAGTGACCCGGGGGCTAAAAGATTTCATTAAGATTCTCCCAAAGTAATTTATGAACACCTGCGCGTCTGTCTAGTCGCACTATGCTTGATTCGATACTGAATTGTCCCTTAGGTTTATGACTGCCAGGGAACTTCTGCTTGGGCGCTTTAATGAATTATCTACTGCTCAAGGCTGGACACACTACTTTAATTACCAGGGGATTTCAAGCAAAACCTTAAGGATAACGACAACTAAGGCAGGCTAAGACCTCAAAGTAATGGCTTTCGCGCATCGTCTTGTGTCTAGGAAAATTGTGTATTGCAGCAGGTTCCCGCGCCAGCTAGTTTCACATCCTGCACCAGTCTGCAACAAACAAACTGCTTAACACAATACATTTTCTGGAAAAATCCGGCTGTTCGTCATTGACAATAACGTGAGGTCGTCTTAAAGTCCTGGAATCGCTTTGGTGATGCCGGCAAGATTGTCGGGAAACCGTCCTCAACACATTTCGCTCTATCATTAGCTTTGCCGGCAATTTTTTTCTTTGTCTCTGGGCCTCTTTTTGGCGCCCGGGAACCTTAGCTGTCTGGCCGAACTACTCTGAAAAATAGAAAATTTGACGAATGAAAAAACTTCGGGGAGGATTGCAATGAAAACCAAACTGATTCTGGTTCTGGCCCTTGCCGTAGTGGGCCTTACGTTCGCTTTCAGCTCGTTAATTCAGAATACACCGGTATCCGCCGCTGCCGGTCAAGGCCAGCAGGGTAAGCTGCTTCGATCGGAGCGGGCGATTCCGGGACATTACATCGTGGTTCTTAATGAAAAAGTGGGCAACCCCCACGAAGCTGCGCTGGCTCTGACCTTCGCACACGGTGGCTCTGCCAGGCACGTTTATACCAGTGCACTGCGCGGCTTTTCGGTGGTAATGCCGGAAGCAGCGGCGATTGCGCTGAGTCGCGATCCGCGAGTGAGCTACGTCGAAGAAGACGGTGAGATGTCGATTATCACAACTCAGAGCAATGCGACCTGGGGACTTGATCGCATTGACCAGCGCGACCGCCCCCTCAGCGGCACGTACACCTACAATGCAACCGGCTCGGGGGTCAACGCTTACATCCTTGATACGGGAATCAGGATCTCCCATAACGAGTTTGGCGGGCGCGCTTTGGTGGGGTTTGACGCGTTCGGAGGCAATGGAATCGATTGCAACGGACACGGAACCCACGTAGCAGGCACCGTGGGAGGAGCGACTTACGGGGTGGCGAAGGCCGTCAAGCTTTTTGCAGTACGAGTGCTCGATTGCAATGGTTCCGGCTCGACGTCGGGCGTGATTGCGGGAGTCGACTGGGTAACGGCAAACCATGTCAAACCTGCGGTCGCCAACATGAGTCTGGGCGGCGGCGCCTCAAGTTCGCTTGACACGGCGGTTTCGAATTCGATAGCCGCCGGAGTGACCTATGCCGTGGCAGCGGGCAACGGTGATTTCATCGGCAGACCGCAGAATGCTTGTAACTATTCGCCGGCGCGTGTTCCCGCCGCCCTCACAATCGGAGCGACGGACAAAACCGATCAGGAGGCTTCGTTCTCAAATTACGGCTCCTGCGTTGACCTGCTTGCGCCCGGCGTGGGCATAACCTCTGCCTGGGATGACAGCAACACGGCAACCAATACAATCAGCGGGACGTCGATGGCAACGCCGCACGTAGCCGGCGGCGCCGCGCTCTTCCTCGAGGGCAATCCTACAGCCAGTCCGAGTGCTGTCGAGACCGCTATCGAAAGCAACGCCACACCTGGCAGAATCGGTGGGATGACAAGTACGGCAACGCCGAATTTGCTGCTTTACACACTCAACTTCGGTGGCGGAGGAGGAGGCGGGAACAATCCGCCCACGGCGTCGTTCGATTTCAATTGCACGGGTCTCACTTGTGATTTTGACGGTAGTGCGTCGTCCGACTCCGACGGCTCGATCTCAGCTTACGCTTGGACTTTCGGCGACGGCTCCTCCGGTTCCGGCGTCACCACAAGCCACTCCTACGCCGCCGGCGGTACCTACACCGTAACGTTGACGGTCACTGATAATGGCGGCGAGACGGGCTCGACTTCCAAGAGTGTCACGGTTAGTTCATCGACCGGCGGCATTACGCTCTCGGCTGTGGGCTACAAAGTGCAGGGTCTGCAGAGGGCCGACTTGGAATGGTCTGGCGCGACCTCAACAAACGTGGACGTCTTTCGAAACAATGTGAAGATCACAACGACACTGAATGACGGCTTACATACCGATATGATCAACAATCGGGGTGGCGGTTCGTACACGTACAGGGTCTGTAACGAAGGGACTACGACCTGCTCAAACAACGCGACGGTTACTTTCTAGCTGTCCCATTGATGGAACTCAAGGCTCTATCGAATTTCCCTCTTAGGGACAGCGTTGGGGTCGTCCCGATTCACCTCCAACGACACCAAAAGAAGACGGCGACGAATTTGCATTCGTCGCCGTCCACTAGTGTAGCAATCTGCTTCGGTTAGGGGTTCCAAAGCCAGCGGGTCAAATGATTGGCCTATGGAACACTAGCCCTCGCTGCACAGCGCCGAATCGCGCCCGTCTGATCGCCGGTAATGAGTCCGGCTTTCTTGAGTTCATTTGTAAGATGCGCAATGCTGCTCACGAACTGACCATGGTTGCGCGAGTTGGCTGCGATTTGAGTGATCAAATCACTGATCGTGCAGCCGGTAGTAAAGAGTGTGTTAGGTACACCACTGACGCAGCCGTCAATGACGACGGTCGGACTAAGGTCAGAATTGGGGTTGCAGTCCACGCCGTCTGCTACTCCATCCAGGTCCGCATCCGGGAACCAGCCGACATCCCTCAGTAGTTCCAGCGTCAAATCGTAAGGCGCTTTGACGTTGTGCGTCAGGTCACCGCTGATGGCCGGCTCCATCAGAAGGTTGCGGAAGGCCACCGGGTCATAGTGCGAAATCGAGGATCCTGGCGCCACCGGGAATGGCGCATACATACGTGCTCGACCAGCCGCATCGGCACCTGCGCGTATGCTGAAGTCCACGCTCAATTTTGCAGTGGTACCCGAGGGCACTTGTCCCAGAACGGCGAGGCCATCAGCCCGTGTCAGGCTCACAGCCGTAATACTCGGCGGTGGGATAACAGTCGGATCGCCGGCCATTCCTGCAGGAGCAGCGTTCACGTTAGCCAGGTTGTTGTAGATGATAATGCCGATCGCGCCGGCATCCTCCACAGTCCTGGCTTTCCTGGCGAACGAACACATCCCTCTTTCAACTAACGCGATTTTGCCCGCGACGGCGGCAGCGTTAGTAAGCGGGGTACAAGCGTCCGTCGTGGTTGGCCCCTGAGCATTGGCATCATCTTGAGCATCCACAACCTGCCCTGTGATCCCCGGACTGCTCAACGGAGCGCCGAAAGCGGCGGTTCCGAATTGGTAAGCTCCCGCTATTGACGCCGGAGTAAGAATTCGCACTTCGCGGCTTCCGAAAGATAAAACGTTGGGGATGCCCCCGTTCACCTCAGCTCCGTCCCAAACGATGCGGCCAAATTTAGTGGCCGCAGCCTGACGCTGAGCCTGAGTCATCTCGTGCCAATGCAAGTTGTTGGTGGAGTCCAGAAGATGGCGAGCATAGATGTCCGTAAAGCCGAGGAAATTGGCGCCCGAGGCAGCGTTTACGAAGGTCTGAAAGTTTAGACCGTGAGCGAACTCGTGCAGAAGCACGACTACAAGGTCTGGGGACGCTCCATGGTTGTTGTCCAGTCCCAGGTAAAAGTTGAAGTTACTGTTGAACTGGCAGGCGATGTCGGCAAAGCCCGGGTTCAAGTCAGCACCAGCACGCTTATCGGCAAGCGCGGAGCCATACCACGTAGCAGGAAATTCCGCACCCGGATAGAGACCAACGCTACCGAAGTCGCGGAAGATAAACGTCGCGCCCGCGCTTCCTAGAACGTTGGCAGCGAGTGGGTTGAAGGCCGCTTGAATACGGATCGTCACGTTGCTATCGAGGGTGGACCCCCAAATGTTGGCAGCATGATGAAAGGCAATCAGGCGCTGCTGGCCGAGGGTTGTCCCAGTATTGCCGCCAACGGGCGCGACTACCGTGGGGTCGTTAAATCCTTCAGCCGGACCGTCAACGTTAATGATTGTGATGGTAGCTCCGGCAAACGCGCTGCTGGAGCAGGCAAGAACCACCATCATGGCGAAAAGAACAAGTGAACGCTTTGCGTTAAGAATATGTTTTCGCATTGTGGTTCTCCTTTACTGATCCTGTGAGGTTGTTTCTTCCAGTCCAAGAAACTCCACGGCCTCTTCCATCGTGAACACACATCGAACCTCAGTCGTGCCGTCGGCATTGTCGCGGCCGAGCACTACCCCACCGAAACGGCCCTCCAAATTCATTGATGTCATGCCGTTCGGTTGCTGAGTAGCGGTCAAACCTTCAGTCGAGCGGTTCGTAAGCGATCGGAGTTGATCAACCATCGCGTCCGTCTCTTCGGTTGTCGGCTTGCGCAGTTTCCCGCTCGCCTTGTCGTGGATGATCTCTTTGGTGGCCACGTATCTCTTTTGGGAAGCCCTCGACGGATTCCGAGACAGAGCGATGGTTCCGATAGTGAGGGCAAGTAGAACCGCCGAGAATATTGTTCCAGTGCGGATGCGTCTAGCTCTCCCAGCTTTCCTAGCTGGGTGGATTCTGCCAGGTATTGCTTTTGGTCTCATCTTTAGCTCCTTGAGTGAATACGGTTGGGGACTCCTCCACCGCTTTTACCGGCGGCTATCCACGTAAGGATGAGCCGGTACCAGGGACAACTGAGAGGACTTCTTTAGAGGGCGCAAAGACTCCGTGCATGATGCATCGAGAGTTTCCGGGCGAAAGATTAGGGCCTCAGCGCTTGAAGCCTATAGCCTCAGCCCAGCTGCTCTTGAGATGGACCCAAAAGCAAAGGCCTTCGCGTCTCTGAAATTCAGGAGAGTGAATTCAGTGACATCTGGCTTGTACTGGAGTTTCCTGGTTTGACGGTTACCTGGGCCGTGCGTGACTGGCAACAATCGTCAGACCAATCAAAATGAAGCGGACGCAGTCTACCGGTCAGCTCTCGCGGTGTCAATTCTTTGTGAGCTAATCAAGAATTGGCTGGGCGGTGCGTCTTGAGCTTTGCAATTGCCGTCCTGGTTGATGCCACAAGTTGCCATTGTCCGTTCCGTTTAGAATAGACCTTCATAAACCGTTCCTGCTCGGTATTTATCGGAGCTGCATTTTGAGGAGTGTCCGGCGAAGTTTGATAATCCATAAATTGATAGCGGGTAGTGATACGACCAACCAAAACGGCGGTATCGCCATAAGTTCGCAAATTGGTCTCATCGATAGTAACTTCGGGGCCCACACTGGGCGCGTGCGGCGCAGATGCTCGGGCACGGACAATCCTCATAACTTCGGGTTTGTGCGTGACTAGCCCCTGAGCATTTATTTCGATGTAGTCGTCGGCCAGTATCGCATCAACCGACGCCGAGTCGCCTTTCAGCAGGGCGGCGTTCAGTTTGCCCTCCATCCCTCTGATAAGTTCCTCTGTTTTTGTTACTTGTGCCTGCCCCAGAGAAAAGATCGCCCCCGCTGTTAGAACAACCAGCGTGAGTATAATCATTAATTTCATCACGAAACTCCTGAATATAAGCCACTCGAACATTGGGGAGTTACTCGTTGGCAGTTACCCTATTCTATCCAACATTGTTGGAACGCCCTATTTAAGGCTCCCTTGCGCAAAGCGCGCAAATTTCGTTGTAAGATTTTCTGAGATATCTTGCAGTCTGGCGAGTGCTAAGCCGGACATCGAATGCGCAACGCCTGAGCAACAACGTGAAATGTCGCCGGCAGGCGACCCGGAAGTTCGCCATCCACCTCCAGTAAGACCTCCTCGTCTTTCACGGCCGGGAGCGTGACAACTTTCCTGGCTAGTTCGTGTCTGACTTCCTGCATTCCCCGGTGCGCGCCGAGGTAAAGTCGTGGTGCGTTTGCCAGTATCCTCAAGGGGCCCAAGTCACCGATCGTGATCACATCGAATTGGCCGTCATCCAACTTAGCCTCGGGCGCGATCTTCATACCTCCACCAAAAAAGCGCGCGTTGGCGATGCACAGATTCGCCACTGTCAGATGTCTCTCACGTGTGTCGTCAAGCTGGACCACTACTTTGGTGGCTGTAGACTGGACGGCGCTCTGCAGCATCGAGATACCAAAAGAAAGCCGGCCGCTGAGCCACTTCGGCGCTTTGACCGGGAGCCACTGCGGGCCTGCCTCTTTTACACGCTCAATCACGTCAGCGCTCATCCCAAACGACGCGACCCCCAGAAAGTAGCGCGTGTCATTTTCGCCGTCTCTTTTAGTGAACGTTACTCGCCCCACATCAATCCGCCGCGTTCTCCCCTCCCGCAATATGCGGGCGGCATCGCGCGAACGAGCGGGTATCTTAACCGTCTTGCGAAAATCGCCGCCTGTGCCGCTGGGTAAAATTCCAAGTTCCGCATCCTTGCCCGAAGCCAGAATCCCGTTAGCAACTTCTGAGATGGTGCCATCGCCGCCACAGGCAATAATAAGCTTTGAGCCTTTGCGGGCAGCCTCGGCGGCCAAATCTGCTCCCTCACCTGGTCTGCAAGTGAATATACAATCGAATGCACCAAAGTGGGTGCGCAGATCGCTGGCGATCTTGGGCCAGGCATCGCGCGTCGCGCCGCCCGCGGAGGCTGGATTGATAATTACCAGTGGCAGGGTCATTAGGATTTAGAGCCCGCGAAGCGTGGCGAAAGCGTAAATCCCGGAGCGTGACGTTATCATGAGACACCAAAACGTGAACGGTTTGCTGTTCATCACTCTTCTGAGTTAATAGAAACCGTAGTTACCCCGAACAGTGTAATTCCATTCGTGTTAGTTCGTGTAATTTCGTGGATCGTGTGTCGCCGTGGAAACCACAACGATCAACGAAATTACACGAATTAACAAGAACAGCGCTGGCTCAGATTACGTGCCCATCCGAGGCAGGTGTGCGCGCATCTTGTCTTCCGAGCATGGCTCGGTCTTGCACTCCCAGCTCGGCAATCTTGCTCATCACGAATTCCGAAATCTCTTTATAGATTCGCATGTGATCCTTCTTCCCGAGATATTCTCGAAAATCAATCTGCTTTCCAAAGTGAATCCGAATCTTGGGGCCTCTGGTCCAGTTCCCCAACACCTGTCGCGGCAAATTGTTACTGAGGCCGGCAACGAAGACTGGGATCACCTGTGGAGCAGCGTCCTTGATAAGTTTTCCTATCCCCGGCTGAGGAGGCAAAAACGAATACGGGTCTGCACCCTTGTTGCGCGTGCCCTCTGGATGAAACCCGATAACATTGCCTGGCCCGGTCCTACAGATTTCAGTCAACAGCCGAAATGAGTGTTTATCAAAAGCGCGTTTTTCGCGGAGCGACTTTTCTCCGGAAGCGAAAAATGGTGGGTACATGGACCACCATCCCATGATCAGGTTCACAAAGAGCCCGAGGACGGATTGATAGAAGAAGCGGCCGCGCACCGGAAAGAAGAGTTGTTTACGCCAGCTTGTTTGGCGAAAGAGTACGGTTGATACCGTGTACATATCGAAGAACGATCTATGATTCGCTGCCAGCAGGATGGGACGTTCGCGTGAGGCGGCCTCGACGTGCTCCAGCCCGTAAACCTGAATGAGATTGTAGGTAGCGAAATGAATCCAGCCTGCGCCGAAGACTTTCTGGCACCAGGTCCATAAACTTTTCCAGCACCCCTGGTTCATCCTTTTGACCAGTCGAAAAGCAAACCGCTCAAACCAATTCAAGACGGCGAGCTCGTCGGACGTGGGTTCGAGGGCTTGTCCAATGTCCAAAGTCCAACGTCCAACGTCTGTCTTTCCCGGGTCCGCGTGGTCCAGCGCGACGACCTTCGGTTCGGGACTTTGGACTTTGGACATTGGACGTTGGACGTAGAACTTATTTAAAGGACGTGCTTTAGTCGATTGAAAAATACTTCGCTTCGGGATGATGGATAATGACCGCGGAGGTTGATTGCTCGGGGTCGAGCTGAAACTCTTCGGTCAACTCAACCTCGATACGCGAGGGGTCAAGCAACTCGAACAGTTTGCTCTGATCTTCCAAATTCGGACACGCCGGATAACCAAAGCTAAATCGGGAGCCTTGATAGGCCTGATGAAATAGTTTGGCAACTTCCGGGGCATCTGAGCCGGCTATCCCCAGCTCTTCACGAATTCGTTTGTGCCATAACTCGGCGAGTGCTTCGGCGCTTTCGACACTGAGACCGTGAAAATAGAGATAGTCGGCATAGTTGTCAGACTTGAACAGTTCTTGCGCGTACTCGCTGGCCCGCCGCCCAACCGTCACCAGATGGAAGCCCACGACATCAACCCGGCCTGAATCTGTAGCGGCAAAGAAGTCCGTAAGGCATAGATGCTTGCCTGCGGGTTGACGTGGAAAAGTAAATCGCAGCCATTCGTTTTTTTGGTCTTCATGGTAAATAATCAGATCATTTCCAACCGCCTGGCAGGGGAAGTAGCCGTAGACAACGCGCGGTACGAGAAGGCTTTCACGCTTACTACGCTCTTTTAACTCCTCGTAAATCGGGCGCACCGTTTCCTGCACAAAGGTCTGATATTCACTCGGGGGTTTTCGGCCTTGCTTGAACTGCCATTGCCCCTTGAAGAGGGCGGTCTCATTTACGAAAGCAAATACCTCATCGAGAGGAATCTTCTCCACGACCCGGGACCCGTAAAAGGGCGCTTTGGGTATCTCTACATCCGCACTAACAGATGACCGCTTCGTGTGCGTGGTGTCGCCCGCGGTTTTTGTCGAGCCTCGCGGCTTCACAGGTTTACGAATACCGAGCTTCGCTTCCTCACCCACCAGGTCTTCCACATCTTCGAGAGTCTCCCTATCGCCGCTGCTTTCTTGTTCAACCTCTCCGACCGCCGGCAGCTCGCCGTTTCCGCTCGCCAGCACCCGGTCGCTACCGCTCACGGTTCTGACAGAAGAAAGCTTGTCCATCGTATGCAGGCCGGCGAAAGCGTCACGCGCGTAGAAGAGTTGGCCCTTGTAGAGTGATTTAAGATCGTCATCGACATAACGCCGCGTCAAGGCCGCGCCGCCCAGCACTACCGGCACGCTAATGCCGCGCTCGTTCATTAGCTCGAGGTTCTCCTTCATTATCAACGTTGATTTTACGAGCAGCCCGCTCATCCCGATCGCATCAGCCTGGTGCTCTTCGTACGACTGCAGAATGTTCTCAATTGTTTGCTTGATGCCCAGGTTAATCACCTTGTAACCGTTGTTGGTCAGGATGATGTCTACCAGGTTCTTACCGATGTCATGAACGTCGCCTTTGACGGTCGCCAGCACCATCGTTCCCTTTGCGGTTGCGCCACCCTTCTTTTCCATGAAGGGCTCGAGAAAGCGCACCGCCGCTTTCATCGCTTCCGCTGATTGCAAAACGAACGGCAACTGCATCTGTCCACTGCCGAAGAGTTCGCCGACTACCTTCATGCCCTCGAGCAGTATATTGTTGATGATGTCGAGTGCGGGATGCTTTTCGAGCGCGGTTTGCAACTCTGCTTCGAGTCCGATTTTCTCGCCATCGATGATGTGGTTCTTCAAACGCTCTTCGACCGTTTCGCCCTTGCTGGCCTTCTTGGCACTCTTGGCCTGGACACCTTCAAACAGCGTGGTGAATCGGGTCAACGGGTCGTAAGTGCAGACATCTCCCTCAAACTGACGTTGGTCGTAAATCAATTCGCGCGCGACCTTAAGTTCCTGCTCCCCGATGCGATTCAACGGCTCAATCTTACTGGCGTTGACGATAGCCGCGTCCAACCCGGCCTCGACGGCGTCGTGCAGGAAAACGGAATTCAGCACCACACGCGAGGCGGGATTGAGCCCGAACGAAATGTTGGACACACCGAGAATAGTGAAACAACCCGGCAGTTCTTGTTTGATCCGGCGAATTCCCTCGATCGTTTCAAGCGCGTTGCGGCGATCCTCTTCAATTCCCGTGGAGATGGGAAGGGCCAAAGGGTCAAAGAAAATGTCCGACGCCGGGAGCCCCAATTCTCCTGTGGCTTGCTCATACGCTCGTTTGGCAATCTTGAACTTTCCCTCTGCCGCCCGCGCCATTCCCTCTTCATCGATCGTCCCAATAACCACGCTCGCTCCGTAGCGCTTCGCCAGGTCAATTACTTTTGTGAATCGGGGTACGCCGTCTTCGAAGTTTGTGGAATTAAGGATGCTCTTACCGCCGGCGTGCTGCAGCCCAGCCTCCATCTTCTGCCATTCCGTGGAGTCGAACATCAAGGGCAGCTTGATGTTGGTAACCAACCTCGAGGCCAGCTCGTGCATATCGGATTCGCCGTCACGGCCTACGAAATCCACGTTAACGTCCAGCACGTGCGCGCCTTCGCGCTCCTGGTCCTTAGCCAGCGAAACCAGACCGTCCCAGTCTTCCGCATTTAGCAAATCGCGCATCTTCCGGGAGCCGCTGGCATTGACGCGCTCACCTACGATCAGGAATGACGCGTCCTGAATGTATGGCTGTTGAAAGTAGATGGAAGAGGCTGCCGGTACCAACCTGGCGTCGCGCGACTTGGGGGTGATGCGTTGCATCGCTTCGACGACCAGCTTCAAGTGGGCGGGCGTGGTGCCACAGCAGCCGCCCACTATGTTGACACCAAAGTCGCCGGCGAAATGAATAAGCTGCGCGGTGAAAGTCTCGGGCGTCTCGTCGTAGTGCATCTTGCCGTCCACTACTGAAGGCAGTCCGGCGTTGGGAAGAACCGATACCGGCAACGGCGCATTCTCGCAAAGGTAGCGGATGCTTTCGGTCATATGACGTGGACCAGTGCCGCAATTCATGCCGATCACGTCAATGGGAAAGGGCGCCAGCGCCGTTAACGCTGCGCCAATTTCAGTGCCGTTGAGCATCGTCCCAAACACTTCAATTGTCACCTGGGCAATTACCGGGACGCGCACATGCGCGCTTTCGAAATGCTCAAAGATTGCCGACAACGCCGTTTTGGTTTGAAGTAAGTCCTGACACGTCTCAACTATCAACAGGTCGACGCCACCGTCTATCAATCCCCGCACCTGCTCGCGATAGGCAGCCTTGAGGTCGAGGAACTTTATGTGGCCCAGAGTAGGAAGTTTGCGCCCCGGCCCCATCGAGCCGGCCACCCAACGTGGATGGGATTCGATTGAATAATCGCCGGCGACACGTTTCGCAAGCCGGGCCGCGAGAACGTTCATGTCATATGCTTTGTCGCCAATTTCATACTCGGCAAAATCCACCGGCGTGCCGTTAAACGAATTGGTCTCGATAACGTCGCAACCAACTTCGAGAAATGCGGAGTGAACCTTCTCGACTGCGTCGGGCCGCGTCACCAGCAGGTTTTCATTGCAACCTTCGAAGAGCAAGCCCCCGAAGTCGTCCAGGGTGAGATTCTGAACTTGCAGGTTGGTTCCCATCGCGCCGTCGAAGACCACGATGCGCTCTTTTAATGTGTCGAGAAAACTCATAACTGGTAAATAGTAAATCGTAAATGGTAAATGGTAAGAACTCGGGACTCGAAGAGGAATAGTTTGCAGGCGCTCTGCTTGGTTGCGCTTTCTATTTTCTATTCACCATTTACCATTTACCAAAAGGAAAGCCCCGCGCTAAACAACGCGGGGCTTTCCTAAAACCCTTTTCGATTAGTCTTACCGGAAAGACTCGCCGAGCTGTTTAGCGGATTATTTTACGTGGCCGCAAGTCGCCTTAACTCACCACGTCTGCTCCAAGCGCTATTTGAACATCGCACTTCCGGGCTGTCAAGCCGTTAACTAAACTCCACGGACTACCAAAGCTCAGTTAGTTGCAGCCTAAAACCCGGAAGCAAGGGATCGCCCGAAACCATCTCCGGATCCGTCAGCACTTCGATGTCATGGTCCGGCCGGTGAATGTGAACCTGCCGCTTGAGCGGATCGATGAGCCAGGCCAGGTGGGCGCCGTTTTCAATGTATTCCTGCATCTTGTTCTGCAGTCGAGACAAGCTGTCCGAGGGCGATCTCAGCTCTATGACAAAATCCGGACAGAGGGGTGCGAACACTTCCTGTTCCTCGGTGGTCAGGGCATCCCAGCGGTCACGCAAGATCCAAGCTGAATCAGGCGAGTACTTGGCGCCGTTTGGCAGCGTGAAACCAGTCGAGGAGTCGAAGCATACTCCGGTTCGGTCAGTATCGGCCCAGTTTGCGAGTCTTTGATTTAATCTCGCGTTGCGTAAACCGGTTTTTGACCCAGCGGGGGGCATGACGATTAGTTCTCCTTCTGAGGTTAGCTCCAGACGGAGATCTCGATTATCGCTGCAGAGTTGTTCAAATTGGGCTGCTGTCAAGCGGATGCTCTTAAAGTTAACAGTGAAAAGCGGCCCGATGTCTTGGCGAATTCGTGAGATGATTTGAGCCATTGGCAACTCCTCAATCTTCGACAATCTTACTATTCGCCCACCGCACTGGCAACAGGGCGTAGCAACTTTTCGCGAGTGTCCAACTCATGTCTTTCCATTTACCATTCACCATTTACCATTTACCATTTACCATTTACCATTTACCATCTACCATTCCTCTTCATGCGACGCGCTATCTACCCAGGCTCTTTCGACCCCGTAACCAACGGACACCTCGACATCGTCGAGCGGGGCTGCAAGCTCTTCGACGAGATCATCATCGCTATTCTGATAAATCCCGAGAAGCGACCCTTCTTTACCATCGAAGAACGACGCGAGATTCTCACAGAAGTATTGCAGGGAATTAACCGTTCGACCTGTGTGCTTCTGGTCGATGACTTTGAGGGTTTGCTTGTTCACTACGCCGTAGCTCAGCAGGCTGACGCTATCGTGCGCGGCATCCGCGCGATTTCAGACTATGAGTATGAGCTGCAGATGGCTTTGATGAACCGCCGGCTGGAGCCAACTATCGAAACAGTATTCATGATGCCGGCCGAGAAATACTCTTACGTCAGCTCGCGGCTGGTAAAGGAAGTTTTCCAACTGGGTGGTGAACTCAAGGGGCTGGTGCCGCCGCTCGTCGAAGAACGCATGAAACAGAAAATGGCAAGCACGTGATAGACGACTGTTCCTGCGTGGTATACTCTGCGGCGTCCCCCCGAATCAACCAAAGCACCTGTCTCAAAGTGAAGGCTTTTGACCGTACAAGCAACCGGAGGTGAGTTATGCCAAGAGGTGACAAGAGCGCCTACACCGACAAGCAGAAGCGCCAGGCCGAACATATCGAAGAGGGTAAGTAATTCCACTCGAACGCGACGCAGGTGAACCTCAGGGTCCCGCCGCGCAGACTGTTACGACTCATGATGACTAAACCTGCCAGGCTCTCATTTCCCGTTTCAACTAATGTGTCAGGAATGCAGCCATCATCGACGCTGGCCGCGATGCAAGCCGCTGACGCACTGCGTGAGGCAGGCGCGAATGTGGTGGACTTTGGCGCCGGCGAACCGGACTTTGACACGCCCGACAACATCAAGCAGGCGGCCATCGAAGCAATGCGAGCCGGCCAGACGAAATACACTCCTACTGCGGGCACGCGTCAGCTTCAGCAAGCAATCATCGACTTCTATGCAAGAGAATTCGGCGCTGCTTACGAACGCTCGCAGGTGATGGCCACTTCAGGTGGCAAGCAAGCAATCTTTAACGCAGTCGTTAGCCTAATTAATCCCGGTGATGAAGTGTTGATGGCCAAGCCTTACTGGGTGACGTTTCCCGAGATTGTAGTTTTTGCCGGCGGAGCGCCGGTATTTATTGAGACTGAAGAAGCGGGATTCCTTTTGCACGCCGATCAGATCGAGCAAGCCCTGACCCCCCGTACGAAGCTTATGATCCTGAATTCGCCAAGCAATCCTTCAGGGCGTGTGATACCGCCGGCCGAATTCCAACGCATCATGGAATTGCTAACCGAGCGCGGAGTCTACGTCATCTCGGACGAGTGCTACCTGCGCTATGTTTACCCGCCCGTCGAGGTTTTCAGCGCAGCCATCCTCCCAATGGAACTTCGAAGCAGTCTCTGCATCGCCGGCTCGTTCTCAAAAACCTACGCCATGACGGGCTGGCGCATGGGTTACGCGCTAGCCCCCCGCGAGTGGACTCAGGCGATGCTGAAGGTTCAAAGCCACTCGACAAGCAATCCCAACTCCATTGCCCAGCACGCCGCGGCAGAGGCTTTCAATGGACCACAAGACTCAGTGGGCGCGATGCTCGCTGAGTACACAGCCCGACGCACCTGGCTTCTCGAGGCGTTGAAAGAGGTTCCCGGATTCACCTGCAATGAACTGGAAGGCGCTTTCTACGCTTTTCCTAATGTGAGCGGCTGCTTAAAAGGGGCGCTGCGCACTTCAGGAGAGTTTGCTCAACACTTACTGGATGAGGAGCAGACGGTAGTCACGGATGGCGCAGGGTTCGGCTGCGAAGGCTACTTGCGTATGTCTTACGCTACTTCAATGGAACAATTGCGGGAAGGCGTCAAACGAATCAAGCGATTTGCTGAAGCAGCACTAGTGGCACAGAACTTTAGTCTGTGAAGAGGGTTTGCCGAGATCCAAGCGAAGACGCCAGCGAAAGGCCCCAGCTTTCCCCTGGCGTCTCTTGAATCAAAGGTGAGATCACAGACTAAAGTCTGTGCCACTCTTTAGTACAAGTTGAAATTGTATTCCAGTTGAATGTACATCGAGACCGGACGGCCATCCTTCGTCGCGGGTGAGAACCTGATCTGACGCGCCGCTGCAATGGCTCGCTCAGTCAGTCCAAAGGGTAACCCGGATATGGAGCGAATGTTCGTAACCTGTCCGCCCGAAGTAAACACGGCCCGCAACACAACAGTTCCTGTTACCTGATTCTTTCTGGCCTCTTCGGTATATGTAGGTTCGGGCTTCGAGAGTACACGAGCTTTAGAGCTCACCTCTTTGCCGGGGAAAACTCTGTTGTAGTCAGTGCCTCCCCCGCCGCCCCCGGCGCCGCCGCCACCATCGTTTCGATCACCGCCACCGATATTCCCGCCCCGACCTGGGCCAATACCACCACCATCGCCGGGTCCAATACCACCGCCTCTGCCGGTGCCGATTCCATTACCTACTCCGGGCCCGGAGGAAGGATCAGTACTCTTTGAGTTGCGTTCGCCATAAGGGAGGACACGTGCGTCTGGTGGAACCAACAGTGGATCAGCCACGACGGTAGCGGCAACGGGCAATGATGGATTCTTAATTGCGGGTGGTTTCGGATCCGGAGCAACCACCTGCGGGATGGTCAAAGACGCTTGCGGGGTCTTGCCGAACGAAGCTTCCTTCTGTTCCTGACGGCCGCCGCCGCCGCCGCCGCCTGCCTTCTCCTGCTTGGGCTTGCTACCTCCACCGCTACCTTTATTTAGACCCGCCGTCCCAGGATCGGGAGTGGGCTGCTCGCTGGGAATGTCTATTAATTGATCGACCATCTGATCTTCAGTGATTGCCGCCTGCTCCGCAAGTCTTCGTGTTTGCATCCGATCGATCCAGAAAACCGCGAGCACAAAAGTCATCACCACAAACAGCGCCGAGAGTACGCCGGTCGCCACATTGGGTTGAGACATCGCCCGCCACCCGGCCTGGCTATAACCCACGGCCAGCCTTTTGCTAAAGCCAAATGGATCGCGTTTGAACTCGGGCCAGGTCAGCTCAGATTCATGAGCGACTTCTTTTATTTCAGCAATTAGCCGCTGCGTAAGACCGGCATCATCCATGAAGGTCAAATGGAATTCGCCTTTTTCAGCAGTTGCTCCGGCGGAACCCGCAGCCACAGCAGCGGCGTAGGCTGGCTTGCTCGTTACCGAGGGGGTTACCGGGGCCCCAGACTCTAGCTCAGCGGCGCGCGTAACACTTTCCTCGTTCCCGGGATTAAATCCGTTGAGTGGAGTTCCATCCACAGGGCAAAAACTGAACTTCTCAGCAAACTCTTCCTGGCATGTGGAACAAAACTTCATAGTGTCTACCTCTTTTTGGCTCTGGGGGAGCGCTACCGGCCGGGTCGCAGCATCGTCGCTTCCAAACTCCCTAAAATAACTGTTTGAAACGCGCTCATCCAGCATTCTCGAAGGCTCTGGAGAAATCCACAGCTCGAGCGTTTTCTTAAGCTCGGCTTCTGAAAGGAACGGGTCTCTTGGCTCTATATTGCTCATCTTAAGCCTGCTCCAAAGTAACAATTTCCTGGCTACTATTCAAATAAGGCAACGTGCGGAGCTGTCCTATCTTGCCGCTTCTATCCGTGTAACAATTTCCTGGCTACTATTCAAATAAGGCAACAGCGTACTTCTTAGTCTTTCGCGCGCCCGATACAACCGGGCTTTCACCGCGCCAACGTCTGCGCCCACGACACTGGCGATCTCGCTCAGCGTTAACCCTTCATACTCAAAAAGGACCAGTGCTTCTCGTTGGAGTGGAGGCAAATTAAAGACAGCCTCTTTTACTTTTGATGACAACTCCTCGCCCAACAATCTGCCCAGCGGCTGTTCTCTGACAGGGATTGACGGCTGCTCACCAAACTTCTCTACGGCAGCCTCCCTTGCGGCGTTGCGAAAATACTTTAGAGACAGATTACGCGCAGCCGAATAGAGGTAGGTTTTCAACGATCCTCGCCTGGGGTCAAAATTCTCTGGGCGTTTGATCAAACTCAAAAAGCAATCGTGGGCGATGTCTTCAGCCATCTCCATGGATCCCAACATCCTGTACGCGAAACGAAAAATCCCGGTTCGGTGCCGTTCGTATAACTCGACGAAAGCTGCCTGGTCCCCGCCTTCTGCCCTTTCAAGCAAAAGTTCGTCTGTAGTTCTATCTGGCAATCAAGCACTCGATCCTGTAAGAATCGCTTCCTACTTTAATTACCGCCAAAGGTCCAAAAGTGACGGCCTTCAACAAGCTTTTTTGAATTTATGCTGAACGATAAATCAAAGACCTTCCCAACTGGGTGATTATACTACCCTTTAACCTGATTGGAGCACGCAATTCCGGCCGTGGCCTGAAGATCAAACTCAGGCCTTTGATGCACTTACCAGCCAAACGGTTGACGGCCAAATATCGCGCATCTAAGATGTTTTGGCTCCCGAATCCTATAAACGCGAAAAGACTCCGTGCAGCTCCCCGAACGTTGTCTTCGCTGCAGTGAACATCATTCCACTTATGAGCCTAACCTTTCTTACCAATTCATTGACAAAAATACTGATTATCCTTTGGGGAACCTTCCTTTTCTGCAGTGTTTCCGCTCCGGTTTGCGGGCAAGTGGCCGCCGAGCCGGAACGGGAACAGTTGCTCAACGGTCTCCGAGTACTGATCTGGCATCGGCCCGGTGACCAGGATGTGCTCCTCAAGCTCCGAATCCATAGCGGGGCAGCTTTCGATGTGGCTGGTAAGGGAGGGCAGATGGCCGTCCTGGGGGACATCCTTTTCCCCGATGCCACTACCCGTGAGTATTTCACTGAGGAAATGGGTGGACGGTTGGACGTGGATACCGACTTCGATTCAATTACTGTGACGCTGCAGGGCCGGGCGCGAGAATTTGAACGAATTGTGGAAATCCTGCGCGCCGCAGTAGTAACGACCCAGATTACTCCGGAGAACGTCGCCAGAATTCGCGACGGACGCATCAAGATAGCCAAAGAGACCAACGTTTCTCCAGCAGTCTGGGCCGATCGCGCCATTGCATCCCGTCTTTTTGGCGATTTTCCCTATGGTCGCCCCCAAAGTGGATCCGCTGAGAGCCTCGGGCGAGTTGATCGAGCCGATTTGTTGCTGGCGCGCGAACGATTCCTTAATTCCAATAATGCCACCCTTGTAGTTTCCGGCGGCGTGCCAAAAAACAGAGCGATTCGTGGTTTGCGTCAACTGTTAGGTCCGTGGCGCAAGAGTGAGCAGATCGTCCCGACAACTTTCCGCCAGCCGGAAAACCCGGACGTTCGCACGTTGATAATCAATGCGCCGGCTGACCAGAGCACTGAAGTTCGATTAGCTACCCGCGGCGTTTCACGTGCTGATCGAGATTTTGCAACGGCAGTCGTCCTGGCATTAGTCGCTCGCAAGCGCTGGGAGGGCCTATCGCCGGAGTTAACCCGCAGACCCGTGTTCGTCCAAAGCGAGCCGCACGTTCTTCCCGGCATATTTGTGATGGGCGCCGCCGTTGACACGTTGTTGGTTGGGAAGACACTCAAGACCGCGCACGATGTGCTCCAATCCCTCGTGAACAGCCCAGTACCCGCAGCGGAGTTGGAAGCAGCTAAAAGCGAAGCTCTTGCTCAATTTTCCAAAGAGCTGGAAAAACCGGACGGCACGGCCCGAGCATGGCTCGACATCGACACATTTGGCCTGCCCTCGATCAGTCAACAGTTGGGTGCATTCAACGCCGTCTCAGCCGCCGATCTGCAGCGTGTCGCTTCCTCTCTCTTTGAGAAAACTCGAATTGCCACAGTCGTTATTGGAAACTCACAACAACTAAGAACAATGCTTGAACCCAGCGTGAAGGTGGAGTTGATGGGGGAGATCGAGAAACCGCAGCCTGACAAAACCGAAGTGAAACCAGCAACCACAATTCCGATCAAGAAGCCTGACTAATCGCAAATCATTCGCAATCTGCTTGCAACCATATCTCCATTTCATTTCGCTTAACTGTGTCTGACAATCGACGGGCCCACGAAGAGGAACATGCCAAACGCGTCCGCGAGATGTTCGCCGCTATCGCTGGTCGATATGATCTCTTAAATCATCTGCTATCAGGACACATCGATACCAGATGGCGACGACTGGCGGCGCGCAAACTGTGGGAATACGTGGGCTCCAGTGACTCCATTCTCGATGTCGCCTGCGGCACCGGGGATCTTTCACTCATACTTTCTGAAACGACCGGGGCTCATGTTTTCGGTACGGATTTTTGTCGTCCCATGCTGGACATCGCGGCTCGGAAGATATCGAATCGCGAACACAATATCCCGTTGATCGAGGGTGACGCCTTGCGTCTTCCGTTTCGGGATTGTTCGTTCAAGGCAGTAACGATTGCCTTCGGATTGAGAAATCTCTCGGACGTTGAACGCGGGCTATCGGAGCTTCTGAGGGTGCTTAAGCCTGCCGGCCATTTAGCCGTGCTTGAGTTTTCCAAACCAGTAGTACCGGGGTTTCGCTTACTATTCAATGTGTATTTCACCCGAGTGCTGCCGTTTCTCGGAGGGCTAATTAGCGGATCGAAGAGCGCGTATCATTATCTGCCTGATTCGGTTACACGGTTTCCTGATCAAAAGGAACTAAGTTCGCTGATGCGCAAGGTAGGACTTGAATCGGTGGAGTACGAAAATTTAACCGGAGGGATCGCGGCGCTGCATACAGGCAAGCGACCAGAATAAAGTTCGAAAGATTGGTTGCAACTCACAAGCTGAATTGCAGCCAGTAAAGGACGCAGTCCGAAGAAGCCTTTGTGAGCGTGCGGTTGTCGGGGCCATGCGACTCATTCGGGGGTTTCATTACGGACTGCGTTCTATTTTGTAGTTTACACTACCAATCGCCCGCGCCTTACACCCCCTCTGCCCCCTCTGCATCGCAACCAAGCTGCCTACCGACTTTTTAGGATGCATGCTCATTTAACACGACTCCGCCGCCGCAAACGACAGGTGCGCCCGGAGCCAACCTGCCGAACCTCGATCAACTGCGCAACGCAGAGCCGCCAGCGCCTCGAGCGAGACAGCCCATCCAATCAAACCT
>JALZJF010000245.1 GCA_030859905.1 Acidobacteriota bacterium | reverse complement strand
ACGCGAGACAGAAACCTTTTTCGAAGACGGCTGCCACAGCCATCCTGTAGATACTCTGGTTTAAGACCAATGACGCGAGACAGAAAGCTCTTTCGAAGACCGCTGCCACACCCATCCTGTAAATCTTATTCATCCTGTCTAAGTTTTTGAATTTGAAGAAAGTCGTTTGACAGAATTTACAGGATTTAGCCCTGGTTGTGAAGTCGAAGATCAGTCTGGTTTCAGACCCAATGACGCGAGACAGAAAGCTCTTTCGAAGACCGCTGCCACACCCATCCTGTAAATCTTGTTCATCCTGTCTAAGTTTTTGAGCTTTGATAGATCTCAGCACCCGCGGCTACGAATTCATCAGCCTTTTCTTTCAGGCCAACATCAAGCGCGGCCTGTTCGTCGACGTGTTTCTGCGCCGCGTACTCGCGGACGTCCTGGGTGATCTTCATTGAGCAGAAGTGTGGGCCACACATGGAACAGAAGTGGGCCAGCTTCGCGCCTTCCTGCGGCAGGGTCTGGTCGTGGTATTCGCGCGCGACTTCCGGATCGAGCGAAAGATTGAACTGATCCTCCCAACGGAATTCAAAACGTGCTTTCGAGAGCGCATTGTCCCGATACTGGGCGCCGGGATGGCCCTTGGCGAGATCGGCGGCGTGTGCGGCTATCTTGTAGGCGATTACGCCGTCTTTCACGTCTTTCTTGTTGGGCAGGCCGAGATGTTCTTTCGGCGTGACGTAACAAAGCATTGCCGTGCCATACCAGCCAATCATCGCGGCCCCGATGGCGGAAGTGATGTGATCATAGCCGGGCGCGATGTCTGTGGTCAGTGGCCCCAGGGTGTAGAACGGTGCTTCGCCGCAACTCTCCAGTTGTTTGTCCATGTTCTCTTTGATCAAGTGCATCGGAACATGGCCCGGCCCTTCGATCATCACCTGACAATCGCGCTCCCAGGCAATCTGTGTTAACTCGCCCAGCGTTTCCAGTTCGGCGAACTGCGCTTCATCGTTGGCATCAGCGATTGAGCCCGGACGCAGACCATCGCCTAAGCTAAACGAGACATCGTAGGCGGCCATAATGTCGCAGATTTCTCGGAAACGGGTGTAGAGAAAACTCTCTTCGTGATGAGAGAGACACCACTTGGCCATGATCGACCCACCGCGGCTAACGATTCCTGTGGTGCGTTTTGCGGTCAAGGGAATGTAAGCAAGACGCACGCCTGCGTGGATCGTGAAGTAGTCAACGCCCTGTTCAGCCTGTTCGATCAGCGTGTCGCGAAAGATCTCCCAGGTTAACTCTTCGGCTTTGCCGCCCACCTTTTCCAGGGCCTGGTAAATCGGCACTGTGCCGATGGGCACGGGCGAGTTACGTAGAATCCATTCTCGGGTGGCGTGAATGTTCTTCCCGGTAGAAAGATCCATCACCGTGTCGGAGCCACATTTGATCGACCAACGCATCTTCTCAACCTCGTCGTCGATGGACGACAGGACAGCGGAGTTGCCAATGTTGGCGTTGATCTTTACCAGGAAGCTGCGGCCGATGATCATTGGCTCGCTTTCCGGATGATTGATGTTCGCGGGAATGATGGCGCGGCCGCGGGCCACTTCGTCGCGTACGAATTCCGGGGTGACGTAATCCGGAATTGAGGCTCCAAAGGATTGGCCGCGATGTTGGTGGCTAAGGGAAGAACGGTCGTCGGTATTTGCAATGCTGCTACCGGTCGCAGCACTCGAAAGCGATGGCAGGTCACTGCACTCCACAAGGCGTCCAAGGTTTTCTCGAATGGCGATGAATTCCATTTCGGGAGTAATGATGCCGCGACGCGCATAATACATTTGCGTCACGCAGGAACCTGACTTTGCGCGCAAGGGAACGCGCCGCAGGGCGGGAAAATCCTCCAAACGGCCTTTTTCCTTTTGCCGAGCCTGGTCAGCTGCCGCAAACGTCAGGTAGCCGTCGTCGATGGGTGAAATGTCACGGCCTTGATACTCCTCCACATCGCCACGCTCGATAATCCAATGATGGCGTAAAGCCGGCAAACCCTCACTTACTTCGCACCGCTGTCCAGGATCGCCCCAGGGGCCGCTAGTGTCATAAACACGCACGGGTGAATTCTCCTCAAGTGTCCCGTCAAAGTTGCGCGTGGGATTTTGGCCAATCTCGCGGAAGGGCACGAGCACGCCTGGTTGTGCCCCTTTGACGTAGATGCGGCGCGAGTTTGGCAAGGCAGTTTCTTCATTGTCGGTGGTGTGATAAATCTTCTTAACGGCTATGCTCATAGTCTTCCTAACTGAATGAGGAGCTGGTCGCTCCCGGTTCTGTGCCCTTGTTTGGAGTGCCGCCGGCAGAGCGAAGCGGCGACGGCGCTTTGGATGGTGTTAATTCAACCAGAATCCAAAGCGGTGTCGCGCTTCGCTAGCCACCGCACTGCTCCAAATAAAAAACCGTCCCACCCAAGTCAGAAGGATGGAACGGTCATCGCGCATTCTACCCGGGGTGCCCTGTCCCCGCTGGAATGCTGTTTCTCCCTTCGACGGTGCTAACCGCATCAGGTTCAAGGGGTCTCTGGATTTCCGATTTTTGATTGCTGATTTGCGATGGCTCTGATTCAGCCGTGCTCAAAGAGCGGGACGAAATCACAAATCGCAAATCGCAAATCAAAAATCACCAGACTCTCAGCCGCTGCTGCGGCTCCCCCGAAAGCTGTCTAGTTTTCAATCTGTCAAGGTAGATTCTAGAACCCTTCCACACCGGTTGCAAATCACGAATGATTTGAGGTGGGGTCGCACACCAGAGACCCGAGCCCACGGCGAAGCCACTTCTCCCGGAAAAGAGACCAGGACCAAAACCAAGGTGCAGGACAAATCGGATGCCGGGGTAGAACTGTTGACGTTAAAGAAATGCCCCAGGCTGTCTGAATATTCCGTTGACAAAGGCATTCTGAGTCATTTGGCAACGTAGAAGACGTACGGCTCGTTCGTCAGAAGGACAGGGCATTGGAAACAAGGCGGGTCTCCGCTGAGTACCATCGCGCCGGAGGGAAGGGCAAAATCGCGGCCCACATGAACTAACTCCGTTTGGTTCATTCCTTTCTCGGTTGCATACCACAGAGCTTCCACATAAGTCGGGTGCGGACCATCAATCAGGTAGATTGGTCTGCCAGGAAAAAGAATCGCCTCGTCCAATATTTCTTTATAAGCGACGTTAAAATAATCCCGACGTTTTGGCCCTTCACGATGAAAAACCCATTGGAAGTACGCCGCCTGCAAAGCTGCCAGGACCAGGACTGAAATCAGCGCCAGCCGCCCCCTGCGTCGATTAGCACACCCGGACCCCGCGCGCGCTGAACTCTCCTTTTGTTCCAGCGAACGCCCCCCGTAGAGCAGCCAGGTAATGGCCGGAATGGTAATCACCAGAAGGAAGATTGGCAGCGCAACCAGTCGTAACGTATGAAACTGGTCGACTGAAATGGCTCCGGGAATAATTGAGATAGCTAGACCGAACACAATAAAGAGCCACCACCGATCGCGTCGATGTTTGACTAGCACCACGAGTATTCCCATCACCGACAATAGCAACGCGCCGACGAGGAAGCTTCCAAGTGAACCGGGTACATGATGGCGGGGATTTGGATCACCCTCAACCAGCCATCGCCACACATTAAGCTCCTGCAAATAACGTGACCAGAATCTGACCAGGAGATTCGGCAGAGGGGTAGAAGGTTGAATATAGGAAACCTCATAGAAACGTTTAGTTAGCGCCCCCGGGTGGTCGCGGGCGAAAACTATAAGGGGTATTAGTGAGACGGCGTAGAGACCAATTGTTGACACCACTCCGGCGAAACGGCGTCGATTGGTGGCGAAAAGCAGCAAACCAAGGGCGAGAAGTGGGGCGAGGATCCTTCCACTGGAGTAAGTGTAGGTCAGTAGCGTTAGGGTCGCGGCGATCTTCATGGAATCAACAGGGCGCCAGAGTGTGCCCGTGTGCGTTGTGTGGACCGCTAGCAGAAACAAAACGAGGAAAAGTGGAAACAGGAATGTTTCAAGGACGAGCCTGCTGATTTCAAACAACCACGGAGTGATTACAGCAATGAGCGCTACCATCAGACCAACCGACCTTTTAGCTGAAATTCGCCAGGCCAAAACTCCCAGCAGCGCCACAGCGCAAAATACCGAAACAGAACTCACCATTCTTGCAAGCCGCGTACTAGGCTTGAGTAATGAGAAAACCCCCGCCAGAAGATAGATATGAGTGGGGCCTGAGTATTGGATGTAGGGGCCGTAGTACAGTTGACACATCAGCGGCCAGCGCACCCCCGTCTCGTTTGCTCCAGACGTTGCAATCAGGTAGGCGTTGTAAGATATCCCTGCTTCATCAACAAAGAACCCCGGCGGGTTGTAGGTAAGACTCGTTACGTACAGAGCGAGAAATAGGGCAGCGACCAACAAGAGCGCCAAACCTGTTCGATGAGCTCCGATCAAATTTCGTAATGGCATTTTGTGAACGATCCTGACCACACCTGGTTAGAGTCGAAAGCGCATTCGATGCGAGGTAAAATTTACTATATGAGCCCTTTCGTCATCCTGGCGCATTCAGCAAGAGTTCTTAAATGAGAACTTGAGACGCAATCCCAGCTTGCATTATATGACCGAACCCGACGGCTCATTTCCAAGCCAACAATATTTCGTCTTGCTATGCGCCAGGATTGGGCGAGCGCAGGGTGCTGGTTCGGATCTCGGTTTAACTCAACCGCCGATAAAGCTCATGCTGCGCGATGGAGTGACGAAAGTTGGATCGTTGATGTAATGGCGAGGTTCTTTCTTCATCACGACGCTCTCGATGTAGTCGATGATCTCCGCCCTTGATGCGCCGGTGCGCACTACGTCGCGCAGGCTGTGCTCCACGGTTGAAAAGAGGCACGTGCGAATCTGTCCATCAGCCGTGAGTCGAATGCGCGAACAGGCGCCGCAGAAAGGTTCGGTAACCGGGGCGATGATCCCGATCTCGCCCGGCGCACCATCGGCGAAGCGATAACGTGAAGACGTTTCCGAGCCGCGTGCCACATCGACAGGAATCAAAGGAAAGCGTTCGCTAATCCTGTCCCGAATCTCACGTCCGGAGACTACCATCTCGCGAGACCAGTCGTGACCGGAATCAAGCGGCATGAATTCGATAAAGCGCATTTTCACATCGTGCTGGCGGGCAAACGCGGCGAAGTCTGCCACCTCATCCTCGTTATGACCCCGCACGATCACGGCATTGATCTTTATCGGGTGGAGCCCGGCAAGTTTCGACGCAGCGATTCCCGCGAGCACGCGGTCCAGGACATCGACGCCAGTCATCTCCTTGAAAACCTCTGGCTTCAAACTGTCCACGCTAATGGTGATGCGATCCAAACCGGCATCCTTTAAAGCTTGCGCTCGATCAGGCAGGAAGTAGCCATTAGTTGTTAGCGCAAGATCGAGTAGTCCTTTAGGTTTCAAAGCGGTGAGTTTGGCGATAATCGTTTCGATGTCGCGTCGCAGCATGGGCTCGCCGCCGGTAAGGCGCAGCTTCTGAATGCCGAGGCTGACAAAGATCTCGCAAACATACTCAATCTCTTCATAGGAAAGCATCTGCTCTTTCGGCGCGATAGGAGGTTCGCCGTGGGGCAGGCAGTAGAAGCAGCGAAAGTTACAGCGGTCGGTCAGAGACACGCGCAAGTCGCGTATCGCCCGGCCGTAGGAGTCTTTGAGGGTTGCGGTCATAATATTTGATCGGCTGAGCAATAATACGCTTAGCCCCACAGTGTTCCAAGTTGAGGTCAACCTCTCAATTTTGGGCACCTCGCAGTCAGGAAGGTGGACCCTGTCCCCGCCTCAAGTTTGAAAGCCATCAAGTCAGCTCATGAAGCTCAGCTCGGTCATCTCACAGACAAGTTGATTGCAGTTAAATGATTCCCACGATTGAGGCGGGGACCGGGTCCACCTTCCTGACTGCGAGGTTTTGGAGTTGAGGGTTTCAGGCGGACTAAAGGCCAAGTCGTTGATTCGTCATGAACACCGAAGCCGGCAGGCGCTTCTCCGTTCCGGGAAGTTTGAGGGTGCGTTTCAGGACGAAGTCGAACAGCAGCGGGTTGTAATCGTAAATCTCCTTTAGAGATTCACGCTCATCAGCTTGGATGTAGCCGCCTCTTACCAGCGGTCTGGTCCTAATCAGGATGTTGATTGCGGGTAAGGGATAGTCACTTCCGTTAAGAAGTCGTTCGTGCAAATCCTCTCGTTCCAGGACCGTCGTCAATGGTTTCCCGATCCGGTTAAACTGAGTCATCGCCGAGATTTCGCCAAAGAGCAGGCCCTCATAACGCTTCTCATCCATCAAGCGCATGAAAAGATCAAAATTGGGCACACGCTTCCTATCCGGAGTGTCGAGATCCTGGTTGTCACCTAATCCGGCGCAATGCGCCACGATTACCTTTACACCATGATCCAACGCGCGCCGCAAAAGAAGCGGGTTACCGAGCTTCTGGTCTTCCTCGGCCTCGACCGCTTTTTCTTCGCCACCATGACTGAGCAGAATAAAATCCAGCTGCTTCATCTTTTGATAGAAGGAATCGCAACGCGGATCAGAAGGATCGATCCCCATCGCGTTTGGCAGCCATTTAACAATCCGCGCGCCTCGCCCGGCCCACTTCTCCAGTTCTTCAAGCGCGTCGGATCGGTAGGGATTGATTGAGATATTTGGCACGAACAAATCCGGATATTGTTTGGCCAAAGCAAACGCGTACTCGTTTGAAACGTAGAATTCTGTTTTCTCAAGATTCACCGAACCATCCGGCCGATAGTGCTTGTCGAATGCCAGAAGACGGTGTTTGCCATGATGCTCGATGTGCTTTACCAGATTCACCAGGCGTTGAATCAATTCCGCGTCGGCACGATCCACATCTTTCACACCCGTCGCGCTCAGATAGACCTTAAACTTGAGATGATGAACGGGATGCGCCCAGCTGCGCATCTTCGGGTTTACAAAAGCATTCGTATCTCCTCTCCCAAGCCCGGCGATGTGAGTGTGATGATCAATCAGGAGTTGCGGCTCAATATCGTCGAAGGCGCGCTTGATTAGGTCCGCTGCCTTCAAGCTTATGCCGTCTTTTAAGTCCTCTGGTTGGCGGGTGAAGGCGCCGCCAATGTGATGCAACAAGCACATAGAGATTTTAGCGACCCACTTTGAGGCCGCGACTCCTTCTTTATGGTGCGGTTAAGCCAGACCTACTTCTGCGCCAGGAACTCCTTAGCTTTGCGCAACTCGGGTCGGGCGCCGTCGCCGTGAGCCATGAGCGCCACAATCTTCCTATAGTAATCACTGGCTCTTTTCTTGTCCCCAGCGAGTTGGGCTCCGAGCGCGGCCCCATAGAGTCCGTTGAATCGCTTCGGTGAATCTCTAAGTGAAGTCTCGAACTCACGTAATGCCAGTTCCGGTTGCTTCAGTTCCAGCAGCAGATCTCCCAGCAACTCCCGCGCTGGGATGATCGGACCAGGCGTAACCGGATGTTTTTCCGAGGCAGCTTCAAGCTCAGTAGCTGAGCGCATAAGGGTCAGGGCCTCGTCGCTCTTTCCCTCAGCGTGTGCCAGCCATGCTGCCGCCGTTTGTCGTTGAATCTCGACCTGATTGGCCCAGTAGGTATCCCTGGCGTTGGCGAGTGCGGCCTGAAGCGCGGTAAGTCTGTCAACATCTCTGCGAGCAGCGTTCGGGTCGCCGTTCCGCGCCGCTCCCACAGCGCGCGCGAAATAGATTATCGCCTCCGCATAGCGGAAGCGGTCCCAGGGAAAAGTAGTGGGTTGCAGTTCGAGACGAGCGGCCTCGGACCAACTCCGGCGTTCGAGCGTATAGCGTGCCGGTATCGCAGCAAAGGCATAAGCTGAAGCCAGAATCTCCGCGTCGACTTTGTCGACTGCTTTCGCCTGATCGACTATCCGCCGGGCCTTCTGGTCCTCTCCACCTTGCAGATAGGCATATACGAGGTAGTCCAAAGCATGAAGCTCATCAAAAGAGGCAGCGCCAGGGTGCGTCCTGGCCACATGGTTCTTCGCCGCCGCCGCCGAAGCGAGGTTCGAGTTAATCGATTCCTGCCACAGGCCAAGACGCGTAAAAATATGAGAGGGCATGTGCAGCGCGTGAGGAGACGAAGGAGCAATCCTGGCATAACTGCGCGCGGCCGGCAGTGCCAGATATGCAAGTTGCGGATAGTCGAAGCTATGAATCAGGTAGTGCGCAACGCCAGGATGTCTGGGCTCCAAAGGCAAAACCCGATTCAGAATGCCGGCCGCCTTCTTTTGGTTTGCGAAACTCTTGTCTGTGATAGGCCCGGTCCCCAGCAGGGCAAGAGCATAAAAAATTGCCGCCTCCCGGTCCTTCGGGTATTTCAAGTAGACCCGCTCCATTGCCTTCTCGTAAGTAAGAGCCCGGGTGCGGTGATCGAGCCGATCGGAATCCTTGTAGAAGGCTTCTATCGCCTCGATGTAATCCTTTTCCCGATCGGTTTTTGCTTCGACTGACTTTGCTTTTTCAACGGCGGCCCAGCCTTCTTGCAACTCCGCGGGCGTCGAAGGCGCCCAGACGGGATGATAAAGGCTCATAGCCACGCCCCAGTGGGCCATGACACACTTGGGGTCTTCTTTGGCAACTGCGGTAAAGGCTTTTTCTGCTTCCTCGTACCAAAAAGAGTGGAGCAGCGCTGTAGCACGATTGAATTTCTTTTGGGCCGCAGGATTGCATGAGACAGGGAAGTTAACCTGGCCGAGCTTTTCGGCTGGAGTGTGCGTATGCGTGTGCGGGTGCATCTCCTGTGCTCGCGTCGGTGAAAAACAGAGCACTGAGATCATGGCGGCAAGAAACAGTTGGATGCGCTTCATAACAATTCCCTCCTTTACCTGATTCTTATCACAGCCGGAGTCTCGAATCCATCCCACCGGGTAGACTCTGAACTCCATTTCGTCCAGCACCCTTCGGGCACAAAGGCTTCGGCGGGCCATCAGAGAAAGGGCGCGACGTTGATCCGTTTGACCCTTGTAACAGTTTCTCCAACTCGTCGGCGATCGCAATTGGCGCCATCAACGGCACTTGAGCCATGAAACTCGCGAATGTCTTATAAACTCAAACGACACCGTTCGCCCTCGGGCGACGTCGCGATGAAGCCCAAGCATGGTGTTACCTTTCGGCGCCTGCCAGAATTCCTCCATCTCAACTCCGCCCTGAACTCCGCTCCAGTTTCCGGCCATCCAAGCCAGGCCGGTCAAGTCTGTGACTGTGGCTTGCGCGTGAGAATGGGTGCTGAAGCCAATCAGCACTAAAAATATAATTGCGATCACCACTCTTGATTTGTGCATAAGGTTCATCCTCGGAGAACAGCTTACGACACTTGCCGGGTTTCGTCTTGAAAAAACACCGCATCTGTCAGAACCGCGTGCGGTAGCGACCGGGTTGTATGCTCCCTATCTAACTTGCCATGCCTTATTGCTGACTGCTAATCTTGCCCTCTAGGCTTCCGCCTGTTTCTTGAAAGGAGTTCCCTACATGAAGAAGAATGCCATTACATTTCTTCTCGCCACGATGTTGGTCATTGCCGGTGCGGTCGTCGCTGGCATAGCAAGATCGACTGAAGGCGAGGTGCCGGCGCCCCCGGCGATTGGCGCCACGCTCGAAGATTTTACCCTGCCCGATGCGGACGGCAAAGAACACTCCCTGAATTCACTCAAAGGGGAAAACGGGTCGGTGCTGATCTTTGTGGCTACGAAGTGCCCTGTTTCCAATGCTTATAACGAACGCATGGAAAAGCTTGCCCAGGATTACAAGGCGCGCGGCATCAGCGTCATCGGTATTAATCCCAACGCAGCCGAATCGGCCGCGGCAGTAAAATCCCATGCAACTGAGAACAAGTTGACCTTCCCCATTTTGAAGGATCCGGCCAATAAGATTGCCGACCGGCTGGGCGCAACCGTCACTCCTGAAGTTTATTTCCTCGATGCGATCAACAAGCTGGTCTATCGCGGACGCATCGACAACGCGAAAGATGCAGCTCAGGTCAACTCGAGCGAGTTGCGTGATGCGATTGAAGCAACCCTGGCCGGCAAACCTGTGGCAAAGACAACTGCCACCGCTTTCGGCTGCACCATCAAACGCGTCTAAAAGATGACTTTAGCCCGTTCACTTGTTCTGATCGCCATCAGCCTGAGCATTGTCCTGCTCACCACCTTCGCAGCGCCGGCTCAGTCTTCCAAGCGAAAGAGCCGCGCTGCGAAACCGTCTGTAGTGGTGCGAGAGATCGATGCGACTTCGCTGACCGCTATATTGAAGCGCGAGTCGGCGGCGCGGCCGCTGCTGGTGAACTTCTGGGCCACCTGGTGTGATCCCTGTCGCGAAGAGTTTCCCGACCTGGTGAAATTTGATCAGGAATTTCGGCCGCAGGGGCTCGACATGATCGCTGTGTCGCTGGACGATCTGGCCGATCTCGAAACCGAAGTGCCGAAGTTTCTACGCCAGATGCGCGCGACCATGCCCGCTTATCTGCTGAATGTGCCCGACCCGGATCAGATCATAACTTCGGTGGATCCGAAGTGGAGCGGCGCGCTGCCGGCGACTTTTCTCTACGATGCCGAGGGCAAAGTGGTCTTCAAACATTTCGGTCGCATTAAGCCGTTGGAGCTGCGGGCAGCAATCGAAAAGCTGGTAGGCAGTAAAGCAGTGATGAGTCAATAAATTGCCGATTGCGGATTGCCAATTGCCAATTGAAGAAGGCCCGGATTATCGGCAGACAATCGGCATAGGCAATCGGCAATGTCTTATGATCACTTCGGATGTAATCGCCGCTCATAACCTCACTCAAGACGAGTTCCAACGTATCGAAACACTCTTAGGCCGGGAACCGACTCTGGTGGAGTTGGGGATCTTCTCGGTGATGTGGTCAGAGCACTGCTCCTACAAATCTTCGCGCGTGCATCTGAGCCGTTTGCCAACTTCCGGCAAGCGCGTGATTGTCCCTCCAGGTGAAAACGCCGGTGTGGTCGATGTGGGCGATGGCTGGTGCGTCGCGTTCAAGATTGAATCTCACAATCATCCGTCCTTCATCGAGCCTTTTCAGGGCGCCGCTACCGGGGTAGGTGGAATTCTGCGGGACATCTTTACCATGGGCGCCCGGCCCGTCGCCTCGATGAACAGTCTGCGCTTCGGTTCGCTGGACCATGTCCAACACGGTCGGCGCAACCGATCGCTTTTTGCTGGCGTCGTAGCCGGCATCGCTCACTACGGAAATGCGTTTGGGGTGGCCACCGTGGGCGGTGAAGTTGCGTTTGACGACGCCTACGCCTTCAACCCCCTGGTGAATGCGTTCGCCCTCGGGCTGGTACGCCGTGACCAGATTTTTTTTGGCAAAGCAACCGGAGTCGGAAACCCGGTCCTCTATGTGGGCGCCAAGACCGGACGCGATGGCATTCACGGCGCGACGATGGCTTCGGCGGAGTTTGATGAAGCGGCACTGCAAAAACGTCCCACGGTCCAGGTCGGTGATCCATTCCTCGAGAAGCTGCTGCTCGAGGCTTGCCTGGAAGCGATGCGCAGCGGGGCCGTTGCCGGAATCCAGGACATGGGCGCTGCCGGTCTGACGTCTTCATCCTGCGAGATGGCCGCCCGCGCAAAGACCGGAATCGAACTCGACCTGTCGTTGGTCCCGCAGCGCGAATTGGGAATGACAGCTTACGAGATGCTTTTGTCAGAATCCCAGGAACGAATGTTGATCGTGACGCACTCGGGCCGCGAACGCGAAGTGGTCGACATCTTTAGCAAGTGGGACCTCGACGCCGTCGTGATTGGGCGCGTGCGCGATAGCGGACGCATGCAGGTACTTCATAATGGCGAAACAGTGGCTGATATTCCCGTGTCACTGCTCACGGACGAAGCGCCGAAGTATCAACGGCCGATGGCGCCCCCAAGTCCAAAGTCCAAAGTCCAAAGTCCAACGTCGGAGTCGAATACGGAAGGCGCTGGATGCGGGCAATCAGTCACCGTTTTCGACAAAGATCAAAGCACCAAGACCGAAGATCAGAATTGTAACGACGCGTTGTTGAAGCTGTTGGCATCACCGAATATCGCCTCAAAGCAATGGGTCTATCGCCAGTATGATCACATGGTGAGAACCAACACCGCGGTGCTGCCGGGAGCGGATGCCGCAGTCGTTAGAATCAAAGAGACGCGCCGCGCGCTGGCTATGACACTCGATGGGAATGGACGCTATTGCGCGCAGAACCCGCGCGAGGGTGCAAAGCTGATTGTGGCCGAAGCAGCACGCAACGTTGTCTGCGTGGGCGCCCGACCAATCGCCGTCACCAACTGTCTCAACTTCGCATCTCCCGAAAAGCCGGAAGTGATGTGGTCATTTTCGGAAGTCATCGATGGCATGGCCGAAGCCTGCAGAGTATTCAATATCCCGGTCGTATCGGGCAACGTCTCGTTTTACAATGAAACAGACGGGCGTGGCATTCTCCCGACTCCGGTAATCGGGATGATCGGACTCGTGGAAGATGTGTGGCGCGTCGTGCAACAAGGTTTCAAACAAGAGGGAGACCATATCGCACTGCTGGGAACCACCGCTGACGATTTGTCTACCAGCGAATATGCCAACATAGCCAGCCCAGCGACTGAGGCAGGCGAAGCAAACGTGCCACGTCTGGATCTCGATCTGGAGCTAAAAGTCCAGCAGGTCTGCCTCGAGGCAGCCGAGGCGGGACTGTTGCAATCGGCGCACGACTGTTCCGATGGCGGGATTGTGGTGGCTCTCGCCGAAAGTTGTTTCTCGTCTCTGAATCGTTCCGGAATTGGCGCGGATGTCGAGATGACGGGATCGCTTCCGGCGACGAATTTACTCTTCAGCGAATCTCCTTCTCGCATCATCTTGAGTTTTGCAGAGTCTGCACGCGAAGCCATCGAGGATATCGCCCGGCGCAGAGACTGTCCCTTTGCAATCTTCGGCAAAGTCGGCGGCAGTCGACTTCGTATTAAAACCGCCGGGGCAACAGTAATCGACGGCGTTGTCAAGCGGCTCGAAAACGCCTGGCGCACTTCTCTCTTCACAAAGCTTCAGACTGAAGCGATGGCCGCCGGTAGGGAATAGTGCATCCCGTCATCTATCTCAACCGAACGATGGTCGAAGCCACCAAGGCTCGGGTAGCGCCCGTGTCTTCGGCGATGCTGTACGGGCGAGGTGCTTTCACAACCGTAGCAATCTACAACGGCGCCCCCTTTTTATGGCCGCAACATTGGCGACGCCTGCTGGACCACGCCGGGCGTCTGGCTGTCGACTGTAGCGGATGCACTGAGCAAGGCGTAGGCGAAGCACTTAGCAAGCTCATCTCAGTGAATCGTGTTCGCACTGGGCGAGCTCGTGTGATTCTACTGGCGCGTAGCGGGCGTGACTTCTGGAAAACCAGGACCACTGGCGGCAAGAAGACAGACCTGCTGATAATGACCGGAGAGGCCCAAAAACTCCCACCGGCGGGAATGAGTCTGGCCGTATCGCCTTATCGCTTCAACACTTCTTCACCGCTCACGGGAATCAGAAGCTTGAATTATCTGGAGCAGATGCTCTCGTGGGAAGAAGCTCAAGCGAGAGAATTCGACGAAGGGGTCATGCTAAACGAACGCGGCGAAATAGTATCCGCGACTATGAGCAACATCTTCTGGGTGAAAGATGGAACGGCTTACACTCCCACGCTCTCGACCGGCGCCCTGGCGGGTGTCACGCGGGGGGCGGTGATCGAACTGGCGAACCAGCACTTCATTCCCCTGATCGAAGGGGTACACGAACTGTCTGATCTCACCGAAGCAGACGAGATTTTCCTCACCTCGGCCGGGCTCGGGGTCGCCATCGTAACCACATTCGACTTTCGGCGATATTCAATTGTGGCGGGCAGCGTAGCGGTGAGGTTGCGAGACGCTTACCGAGATCTCGTCTCAGAGAACAAAGTGAACGAAACCCCTTTCTGGCCAGCTTTGTAGTGGTTCTAATTCCGCGCAGCAAAGATCGTATCGAAGTCCCCTGGTTGGCAGAGGCAAATGAAGCTCTGTGTTATAATTTTGCTCAGTCTTAACACGAATTACCCTCTCGTATCAGTCCCGGAGGACTCAAAAACATGGCTACCGAACTAAAACGCGCAACCACGCCCCTTGATCGAATTGAAGAACTGCTGGGCGAGAACGCGCGCACACTGCTCGAACACACCTCGAAAACGATCCTCAAGGACCAACTTAATCTGCCCGGTCCGGACTTCATCGATCGCGTTTGGGCACATTCGGACCGTTCGCCTGCTGTCCTGCGCTCATTGCAATCCCTCTTCGACAATGGCCGGCTGGCGGGAACCGGATACCTTTCGATTCTGCCGGTTGACCAGGGCATCGAACATTCCGCTGGCGCCTCGTTTGCGCCCAACCCACAATACTTTGATCCCGATAACATCGTGAAGCTGGCCATCGAAGGGGGCTGCAACGCGGTGGCCTCCACGTTTGGCGTCCTCGGTACTGTTGCCCGTCGTTACGCGCACAAGATTCCTTTTGTTGTAAAGATCAATCATAACGAACTGCTCACGCTTCCGAACAAGTTTGACCAGGTCTCGTTTGGGACGGTGAAGGAAGCGCGCGACCTGGGCGCGGTAGCGGTCGGCGCAACCATTTATTTTGGATCGGACGAATCGACGAGACAGATAACAGAAATTAGTGAAGCCTTTGCCTACGCTCATGAACTCGGGATGGCCTGTATTCTCTGGTGCTACCTGCGCAACTCGAAATTCAAAACCCCAGAAGGGGACATGCATGCCTCTTCCGATTTAACAGCACAGGCTAACCATCTCGGAGTTACTATTCAGGCAGACATCATTAAACAGAAACTTCCCGAGCGCAGCGGCGGGTACCCGGCAGTGGAAAAAGCATTCGGCAGCTCCTACGGCAAGACCAGCAAAGTCGTTTACGAGAAGCTCACCGGCGAGAACCCCATCGACCTGGTGCGTTATCAGGTGGCCAACTGCTACATGGGGCGTTGCGGTTTGATCAATTCCGGCGGTGAATCGAAAGGGGCAAGCGATCTCGCGGAAGCGGTGCGGACCGCCGTGATCAATAAGCGCGGCGGCGGCATGGGTCTAATTTCAGGGCGTAAAGCTTTCCAACGCCCGATGACCGAAGGTGTGGAGCTGCTGAACGCGATTCAGGATGTGTACCTGACGGCTGAAATAACCGTGGCGTAAAGTGGTCGTAGGCTAATCTCAAATCTGAGATCTGAGATCTGAGATCTGGTGAGATGTATCTCAGCGGCGCCTCCTAAAATAATTGCCAAAAAGCTGCTACACTCCCCACACTCCAATCAGGTGCGCGACGGATAACTATGGATAGGGAAAAAAAGAAAGAAGAACCGCTCCCAATGGATAATGTGATCTCAGATCAAACAGGTCAGTTTGATCTTCGCTTTATCCTTTGGCGTCACTTCTGTGAGCAAAACAAAATCCCCGTCGAAACACTTCCAAGCCAACTCGACGGTGAGCAGAAGGAGAGCTGGGAAGAGTTGAAGAATAGTCGCTTGCGCCCTCCGGGGCAGAAGTAATAGTACGTGAGTAGAGTTCAATCAGTTCAGAGTTCATCAACCTTTAGGTTGTTGCGTTCATCCCGAAACAAGCTGAAGCTTGAACTCTCAACTGCTTGAATTACGGCCACCGACGAATCAACGGTAACCCCAGGACCGGCTCGCTACCTTTCGCCGTGCTGATAGGAATTCCCGCTTAGAATCTCCCCGTGCCGAGCTTGTGAGCACCCGTGAGAAAGGGGTTGGTGAGTCGCTCGTGTCCGATTGTCGTCAATGGGCCGTGACCTGAATAAACCTCCACTTCATCACCGAGTGGCAGCAGTTTTTTCATAATCGCATCCATCAACTGCTCCGTGGATCCGCCTGGCAGATCAGTTCTTCCGACAGAGCCTGCGAAAAGCACGTCGCCCACAAAAACCTTTCTTTCCTGCGATTCGAACAGAATGACGTGGCCCGGAGTGTGTCCCGGGCAGTGAAGCACTTTGAAGTCTAACTCACCCACCTTATAGCTCTGGCCATCTTCCCAATAATCATCGACAGGTGGCGGCGGCTCGAAGTCAAAACCCATGGCCGGCCATTGCGCCCGTGGGATCCCGATCCAGGCGGGCTGCTCGGGTAAGGCCAGGTAAATGAACTCGTCTGCCCTATGAAGCGTTACCTTCGCCTCTGGTTTGAGCTTCTTCAGCGACGCGACGCCGCCCACGTGGTCCAGATGGGCATGAGTTATCGCAATCGCCTGCAAGTAGAACCCGTGCCTGTCGATAGCCTGAACAATACTCTCAGAATCGTCACCCGGATCGATACAGATCGCGCGCCGGGTTTTTTCACAACCAACTATGCGCGTGTGTTGTTGGAATGCAGTGACAGTAAGCTCTTCGATGATCATGGTCAGTGGTCAGTGGTCAGTGGTCAGTAGTCAGTGGTCAGTCGTCAGTAGTCAGTAGTCAGTGGTCAGTAGTCAGTTGTAGTCGGGCAGTTCATCACTGACAATTGATTGCTGACCACTGACAATTGATTGCTGACCACTGACAACTGACAACTGACCACTGACATCCTAACGCAGTATAATTCCCCCAATGAAATTCCGCTATTGAAGCAATTTCTGGTGGGAGCCATGCCGATTAGTCCTAAATCCGCCCCGTTAGCACAGGTCCTCGATGATTTGACTGCCGAAGCTGCGCCTGAGCTAACGGAGCATCTTCCCGCTAATGCTCTAAAGTGTTACGCCTGTGGGCATCGCTGCCTGATTAAGGAAGGGAAACGCGGCATCTGCAAGGTCCGCTTCAACCAGGGTGGTCAGCTTCGAGTGCCGGTGAATTACGTCGCTGCGCTCGCCTGCGACCCCACTGAGAAAAAGCCCTTTTTCCATGTGCTGCCGGGTTCCGACACTTTGACTTTCGGCATGCTCGGTTGTGATCTGCATTGCGGCTATTGCCAGAACTGGTTGACTTCACAAGCACTGCGCGACGATACGGCGGGCACCTCTCCCACGATTGTCACAGGGGACCGCTTGGTATCGATGGCCCAAGCGTATGGCGCCGCCATGGTCGGCAGCAGTTACAACGAGCCGCTAATAACAGCCGAGTGGGCAGTTGAAGTTTTCCAGAAAGCGAAACTCGAAGGGTTCAAGACGGCCTTCATCTCAAACGGCAATGCCACGCCGCAGGTGTTGGATTATATCCGGCCCTGGACCGACTGTTACAAAATTGATTTGAAATCCATGAACGACAAGAACTACCGTCAGCTTGGCGGCGTGGTGGACAACATTTTGGACACCGTGAAGATGGTGAACGAGCGCGGGTTCTGGGAAGAGATCGTCACGCTTGTGATCCCGGGCTTCAACGATTCCGAGGATGAACTCAAGCGTGCGGCTGATTTCATCGCCACGGTCTCGCCTGACATACCCTGGCATGTGACGGCATTTCATCAGGATTATAGAATGACTGAAAACGCCAACACGACTGCCGAGCAACTGATTCGCGTCTGCGAGATTGGACGCCAGGCGGGGTTGCGCTACATCTACGCAGGAAATCTTCCGGGGCGGGTGGGACGTTGGGAGAATACCTATTGTCCCTCATGCGACGAGTTGCTCGTGGAGCGTTACGGCTACCTCATTCAACAAATGAAGGTGACACCTGCCGGAGAGTGCCCCGGCTGCCGCACGATCATTCCGGGTATTTGGTCGTAAGTAAGCCTGGCGACTTGCAGGCCGAAATCAAACCACCAAGGCACTAAAGATACTTTGGCCGGAGGAGACCGATCAGGGTCCGTCGTGCCCTGGTGGTTGTTCTTCAATCACTACTCTGGCGAAGGAGTAGCGGCCGCCGTCTTTGGCGAAGGTGTACTCGCAGCGGTAGCCCTGACTGGAGTACCGTGATGGAACACGGCCAACCATTTTCCATCACGCTTGGCCCAGATCGTAGAGTGACGTTCCGCAGGACCCGGACCCGGCAGTTTAACCAGGTAGGTTACTAAGGCCGCATCCGTGTCAAAGGGCACCGATTTGAAATCGCTAAGCTGAGCATTCGAGAAATCAAACTTTCGTACTTCTGTGAGTGTGCCTGCTTTATCGAAAACGCCGTTTGGTTCTACCTCTATAGCTTCGGTAGCTAGAAAAGCTGCAAAGCCGTCATAATTCCTGCTCTTCAGCATCTCCCAAAGTGCCTTCTCAGTTGCAATAGGATCGGCGCCTGTGGTGACTGGTGTCGGGGTCGAAGTCGGACTGGCACTTGTCCTCGCTGGTGAACTTCCAGTGGCTGGCGTCGACGGCGTGGTGCTGACAGGGCACTCTTGATGATAGATCGCCAGCCACTTTCCGTTGCGATTGACCCACGCTGAACTTGCTCGTGCAGACTCGGCGGGAAACTCTTTACCTTTGTACTTTCCTTTCATGGTGACGTGATAAGTCAGCACAACTGCGTCTTGATCTATACGCAGAAACTTCCAGTCGGCGAAGGTAACTTCAGTGGGTTCGAAATCCTTGACGTTAGCGATAGAGCCGGCTTTGTCATATTCGGCATCAGGAAGGATCTCAACCAGATCGTCGGCCAGCATGTTACCGAAGGTTACGTAGTCCTTGTTCTTGATCGTGTCCCAAATGGCTTTTTCTTTAGCAATCACGTCCGCCTCCGTGATCGACATCGAGGTCGGTGTTGCGGTGGCGGCGCTATTGGTCGGAGCGGTCTCTCTATTCGTTGGCGGCGCGGCGCAGGCCGCGGCAAGCACCAAAAGCAGTACGAGCGCGTAACTCTTCTTCATAGGTTCAAACTCCTGACAAGGGATCTAGTAGAGCGTGTGCACCCTATATGCCAAAACATCTGGGAGAGTCAATAGTTGACGGCACAGTTGACGGCATATGCTCGGGTTTGCTCGCACTTTGAGTACTGGGAGAATGGTGGTGGCCGCCCAAATCCTGTCTCCCGCTCATGACCATTGACAGAGGTAAGCCCTCGGGATTATTGTCCGAGAATTCGGACCCGAGTGGGAGGCCACCTCGGTAATGCTGAATCGATTTGAAGTGACCTTGGCCTTCAACTCGCCCTCCGCTAGTGCGGCCAGACCGCAGTCTTAGTCAAAAAGGAGAATCCCGATGATTCGCGTTTTCAGAATCTCAACCTCCACCGCCCTGGTGATGCTGACCGCCCTTCTGTTTCTGGCCAGCATTCCGTTTGGCTTTGCCCAAACCCAGAAGACCCGCGCTGGTTCCGGCGACGATGCTCCCCTATTCACTGAATACCGCAGCGTTCAAATCGGTATGACTGCGGAGGAAGTGCGTAAGAAACTGGACAATCCGAGCGACAAAAGTGATGAGCAGGATTTTTTTGTATTCAGCGATAACGAATCGGCTCAAGTGTTCTATGACAAGTCACTCAAAGTTTTTGCCATCTCGGTCAACTTTCTAAACGGAGCCCGCGACTTGCCGACGGCCAAGGGCATATTCGGCTCAGACATACCGCCTAAACCTGACGGCTCGATGTATAGAATGGTGCGCTACCCAAAAGCTGGCTGCTGGGTCTCGTTCAGCCGTACGGCCGGCGATTCGCCTTTGACCACGGTAACCGTGCAGAAAATTGATTAGCGATTTTGACTCGGGCCAGTCATCGTAGGATCGAGGCCGCATCGCGGCCTCTGTTCGATCCTTCCCTGCTCTAGCTGAAAGGCTCTCAAGTTCCAAAAGGACGGCTCAACTCCCCACTTGCAGGAAGGGGGCAAAGCGGAAGGGCGCCCCCGCTCGAGATTCGCGGCCACTCATCCCTGAATTCACAATTCAACTTATTCAACTTAAGGAATTCGCAACCTGTAAATTTTCTGAACTCGTATAGTTAAATCAAGGTTGGGTGGCTGCGAATCCGCTACAATGCCTGCATCTAAAATTATGCAGTTTGTGGAACCATCTCAGATCACGACTGCCGATCGGACAGATCTGGCGCGTGCGATTAAGGAGCAGGCGCTGAGCGCCGGCTTCGACAAGGTGGGGATCGTGCGCGCTGAAGCGCTCGTTGGCGAGCGCGAGCGATTGCAGGGATGGCTGGATCGCGGATATCAGGGTGAGATGCACTGGATAGACCGCGATACCGATGAACGCACTGACCCCCGACGCCTTTTTCCATCGGCACAATCGGTGATCGTCGTCGCGCTTAACTATTACACACCCGATCAACACTCCGGCGATCCTGAGACGGGCAAGGTTTCGCGCTATGCCTGGGGGCACGATTACCACGAGGTAATCGGCTCGAAGCTACGCGGACTGCTGAAGTGGATCGGGCAACAGGTGCCTCACGCTGCGGGGAAAGTGTGTGTCGATATTCAACCGATGATGGATAAAGCGTGGGCTGTGCGCGCTGGTCTCGGCTGGATGGGCAAACACACGAATCTAATCACGCCTGAGTTTGGTTCGTGGGTTTTCATCGGAGAGCTGCTGCTGAACCTCGAGCTCGAATATGACACCGATCAGGTCGAGGACCATTGCGGCAGTTGCACCCTCTGTATCGATGCGTGCCCGACCCTCGCGATCAGCGAACCTTATGTGGTTGACTCCAACAAATGTATCTCCTATGCAACGATCGAGTTGCGCGCGCCAGAGATGCCGCCGGTGGTTATTGAGAACCTCGAAGGTTGGTTTTATGGCTGTGACATCTGCCAGGATGTCTGCCCCTGGAATCGCTTCCAGACACCCACAAACGAAGATCTCTTCCACCCCTGGCCGGGGAGCGTCAATGCGAAACTCCCAGATATTCTTGATCTAACTCCTCAAAGTTATGCGGAGCGCTTTCGTGGCAGCGCAATGAAGCGCGCGAAGCTGGCGGGGCTGCAGCGCAATGCCCGCGCGCTATTGCGAAACCGGGAGGGGTAGATGCTTTGTGAAACCCCAAATGGGCCTACGCTAATTTGCAAGTTATTTCGTGGATCGTGTGTAGTGGAACTTCGATCCAGGTTCTGCAGTATCGGATCCTCCTCTTCGTGGATCGTATACATGTCAACACTGAAAGTGCGACACTACACAAATTCAGGCCGTTCGTGACTGCTTGCTTCCTGCCTTGCGAGCTATGACGACAAGAACAGTTAGGATTGTCGTTACGATCGCCGACAGCAGGCAAAACTGGCAGAAGTGGCCAATGACGAACGCTTGCAGGTAGAGCAGCCAAAGGGTTATTAGAAACATGAACCCCACCAGGATGGTGAGAAGGGTTCCCGCCAGCTTGTAATCAAAAGCTCCGAGAGTTGCGAGGCTGAAGGCCGAGAAATAGGCCGCAGCGCCGAGAAGCGCAAGGGGAATTCCGCGCACACTGGCGTAGGGACTGCTCAGAACTTCAGAACATCCGCTGACTATCGTGCATTTTACGCTGCGGCCCGAAATGTGTTCGACGGTGAGATAGATGGAGTCAGCGAGGCCCGCAAGAGAGACCAGAGCTGCTGCGCCGTAAAGGAGCGCCGCTTTTCGCGAGTGGGCATTTGCTTCGGGGTTGTCTGGCACGCCGTATCTGAAGAGTCACTTTCTGGATCTCGTTAGTTCAACGTCAATCAGAACTCGAAGTTTCTCTGGAGCCAGAGACTCAAAGGGCACTTCACGCCCGTTGAGAAAAACAGTAGGCGTACCTTTGACTCCGATCGCGTGAGCGCGTTTTCTGTCCAGGAAGATTCTTTGCTCGACAACCTGACTAGTGACATCTCGTCTGTAGCGTTCCAAATCGAGTCCAAGTTTCTTGGCATAGCCTTCGAAGGTTGAGCGCGCGTCAGGTTCTGCGTGCCAGGTTCGTTGGTTCTCAAATAGTATGTCGTGCATCTCCCAGAATTTTCCTTGCAAGCCGGCTGCTTCGGCCGAACGGGCGGCGGCAAGAGCGTGAGGGTGCGTAGGCACAAGCGGAAACTCGCGAAAGATTACTCGCAAGCGCGGGCCAAACTCCTTCTCCATCGTCTTCAACACAGGATGCAACAGGGCACAAGGAGGGCATTCGAAATCGCCAAACTCTTCAAGAGTCACTGGCGCATCCTCTGGGCCAATCGCGTGTGGAGGTTGGGCCCCAGGGTTTGCTGAATTCGCAGACTTGGGAACCGGACTGGAAGAAGCAACAGCAGAGTTGACAGCGGAAGAAGTATTCGCCGGGCGAGGTGAATCGTCACTGGGGCGCGTCAGATACCAACCTGCTCCCAGCGCAACACCCAGAACTGCTAGAATCATTAGAAAAGGTAAGATTCGTTTCATATTTTTATTCGCGCTCAGGCCACGGCCGCGAGAGTGGCGGCAAGCGAACGGAAGATGCCGCGCCCGTCGCTGGAGCCGAGCAGATCTTCGCAGGCCCGCTCAGGATGTGGCATCAGCCCGAGCACGTTGCGTTCACGGTTGCAGATTCCGGCTATGTTGTCGCGCGAGCCGTTAGGGTTAGCGGCGTCCGTCACCGCTCCATCTTCATTGCAATAACGGACAATGACGCGGGCCTCTCGTTTGAGTTCGGCTAACGTATCCTCATCACAGACGTAGTTTCCTTCAGCATGCGCGATGGGAAGTTGCAGGACTGACCCTCGTTCAAGTTCATTCGTAAACGGAGTGTCGGTAATGTCAACTCGCACAAAGATATGTTCGCAAATAAAATGCAGATCGCGGTTACGTATCAAAGCTCCGGGCAGCAATCCTGCTTCACAAAGAATCTGAAAACCGTTGCATATTCCTAGGACAAACCTACCGCTTTGGGCAAACTTTTTAACCGAATTCATCACTGGCGAGAAGCGAGCCAACGCTCCCGCGCGCAGGTAGTCGCCATATGAAAACCCGCCTGGAATTATGACCGCGTCGTAACTACTGAGATTAGTATCACGGTGCCAAATAAAGTCTACCGGCTGGCCCACATGTTTTGAAATCACGTGATATGCGTCGTGGTCGCAATTGGATCCGGGAAAAACTATGACCCCAAACTTCACGCCTCAATCTCCACGCTGAAATCTTCGATGATAGGATTTGATAACACATCGCGGGCCAAGCGCGACACTGACTCGCGAGCGGTGGCTTCATCGAGAGAGCTGTCGAGCCCGATCTCGAAATATTTTCCCTGGCGAATATCAGAGATGCCATTGAAGCCCAGTAATTCGACGGAATGCTGGATCGCCTTACCCTGAGGATCAAGCACCCCGGGCTTAAGATTCACATAGACTTTAGCTTTCATTGGCTTTAATGCTCCAACAGGTGGTGGGTCAGTTTGATTCCGGAAGTTCAGAGTTCCTTCAGGTTGCCGTTTCGCCACCACAAACTAAAGTTTGAACTCTAACCTGACCCACTACCCTCCAGCAGGACATACTAGACAATATATTGCGGGATGTGTAGCGTTAGCTTAATATCTCCGCTGCCGGCTGAAACTTGGAATAACGCGAGCCCATCGCTGTCGCCGCGAGTGGTTCTTTGGTCCGACTGATCGATCCCTTCTATATCGAAACATTGCAGAGGAGGCTTTTACTATGGAAAACTATTCCGCTACAGGCAAGGCCGCAATCGGGCTGGACGCAAACCTGGCCGCTGCCCTTGGTTATGTCATCGGCATTCTTGGCCTTATCAATTTCATAATTGAGAAAGAAAATAAGTTCGTCAAATTTCACGGCATCCAGTCGATACTTTACTCAGTCGGCATCGGCGCCATCTTCGCCGTGCTCTGGATAGTCTTAATAATATTCGGCATTATTCTGACTGTTATCTCTGACGTTCTGGGCGTGCTGATATGGCTTATTAACTCCATACTTTTCCTCGGGTTCTTCCTGGCCATGTTTGGCGGCTTGATCTATGCGGCTTACAAAGCTTATCAAGGCCAGATATTCAAGTTGCCTATCGTTGGCAATATCGCTGAGAAAATCGTCAAGTAACCTTCCAGTCACCGAACGATGGGCCACTGGCTCCTATCGGCCATGGTCCGTCGTTCGGTTCACCCCAAACACCCGCTCAAAGATCACATCAATATTCTTCAAGTAGCTGCTGAGCGAAAAAGCGCGTTCAATCTCCTCGGTTGAAAGTTGCGCCGTAATGTCCACGTCGGCCTTCACCAGCGTCTGAAAGTCCTGGTCTTTGTCCCACACCTTCATCGCGTTTCGCTGCGCCCATTCATAAGCCTGCTCGCGCGCGATGCCCTTCTGTGTGAGTGCCAGCAGCAATTGCCCGCTGAAGATCAGACCCTTCGTGGCTTTCAAATTTTCCAGCATGCGGTCGGGATAGACGACTAGCCCCTCAATCAATGAAGTCGCTTTGTGCAATATATAATCAAGCGCAATGCTTGAATCCGGTAATACAACACGCTCGGCGGAGGAATGTGAAATATCACGTTCGTGCCATAGAGCTACGTTTTCCAGGCCGACGAGTGAGTTTGCCCTGACAACTCGGGCAATGCCGCAGATACGCTCGGAGATGATGGGATTACGTTTGTGAGGCATCGCGCTCGACCCTTTCTGGCCGGCAGTGAACCGCTCCTGTGCTTCACGGACTTCCGTTCGCTGCCAATGCCTGACATTCAGCGCGAATTTGTCCAACGATGAGGCGACAATTGCCAGCGTGCTGAGGAACTCGGCGTAACGATCGCGTTGGATAATCTGAGTCGAAACCGGCGCCGGCGTCAGACCGAGTCGCTCACAAACCTTTTCCTCAGTTACCGGTTCAAGATGGGCGAAAGCGCCCACGGCCCCGCTGATCTTACCTACGGCCACGGTTTCGCGCGCGCGCATCAGACGCTCGCGATTACGCCGCATCTCGTCGTGCCAAAGGGCGAAAGTCATTCCGAAGGAGGTCGGCTCGGCATGGACGCCATGCGTACGGCCTACCTGCGGCGTATGCTTAAACTCGAGCGCCCGGCGTTTCAGCGCCGTCATCAGGGCATCGATCTTCTGCAGCAAAAGATCACAGGCATCTCGTAATAATAGCGCGTTGGCGGTGTCAACGACGTCTGAAGACGTAAGACCGTAGTGAACAAAGCGGGACGCCGGACCGATCGATTCGGCCAGGTTCGTCGTGAAGGCGATTACATCGTGGTTTGTAGTTTTCTCGATCTCATTGATACGATCGACGGAGAACCTGGCACGCGACTTAATTTCCTGGAGCGCTTCACGAGGAATCGTTCCTACTTCTGCGTGAACTTCGCAAACGGCCAGCTCCACGTCCAACCATTTCTGGAACTTATTTTCCTCCGACCAGAGCGCGCCCATCTCGGGCAATGTGTAGCGTTCGATCATTTTTGGGTGTCGGGTGTCGGGTGCCGGGTGTCAGGGCAGACCGGCACCTGACGCCTGATACCCGGCACCTATTTTAGTGCCGTCGAATTTACGAAATACCTCGCCAGCAGCCAAAGGTTGTCACGTTTGACCAGAGTGAAAGTTTCCATGCCGGAGGCTTTCTCGAACTTTGTTTGGTAGGTGATTATAAACGCGTCGCCTTTCAGCGGACCACCTGAGTTGTACTGCTCCGTGGCGGAATGGACCGTTCGACTCTCCACCTTGCCTAGTTTTGTCTCCAGCATCTTGAAAGCCGAAATGGATTGTTCAAGACTCGCATCCTGCCGCCAAAGCTCGGAGGCTTCGTGGTAAATCTTCTCGTACCGCTCGGATGCGATATCCTCCCCCACTGCGTTAATCGCAGCTTCCACTTCCGCGGGAATACTACGTCGCTCGGTTTGCAAGCCACAGGCTATCGCCGACAGGGAAAGCAGGAGCACGTACAGCAGTTGCACGAAGCAGACCAAACGAAAGGGAGTTGGTCGAAGGTATGAATCGACCTCAGGGCACTTCAATGTCAAGTTGCAGCTTTCATCCGCCATTCTCCCCTCACACCTCGATCCAGGGTGTCGGCTCCTTAGGAAATGAAAGACTTATCTGCGTGTCGGAGTGGAACAGAGGCGAGCGCTCTTGTAGCGCCACTTCGGCTGAGATCTTGGCCAGGTAAGGATTATTAGCCCGTTGCGACAGGTGAGTCAGCACGATATGGTCGGCCGTCCCATCAAAACCGTCGCGCAGCCAGTCAGCAATGTCTTCGTTGGATAGGTGACCGAGACGGGAGAGAATTCGCTGCTTCAGTTCCCAGGGGTAAGCGTCGCAAGCTTTCAACATGTCGCGGCTGTGGTTGGACTCGATAAGAACTGCGGCGCAGCCGCGTAGTTGCTCAGTAATAAGCGTCGTGATGTGACCGAAATCCATCAGCGTGGCGATTTTGACACCCTGGTGCGTGGCGGTGAATCCAAAGTTATCGACCGCGTCGTGGGGAATGGTAAAGGGATGGAAATCGATGTCCCCAATGCGGAAATCCTTGCTCGACTCGATCTGCTCCACGCGATCAAGCAGTGCAGAAGTACGCTTACGCGGTTCGTCGTTGGTGACGTTTTCTCGCTCACTGATATAGGCTTCGCACGTCTGGGCCGAGATATAGACGGGGCAGTCGACGGATCTGAGCAGGACTCGCAGACCGCCGGCATGATCACCGTGTTCGTGTGTGACCAGAACGCCGTCGAGACGGTGAACATCTTCGCCGACGAGTGCGAGTCTGCGCGCGATCTCTTTGGCGCTTAGGCCGGCATCGACGAGAACGCGAGTTTCACCTGCAACGATCAACACCGCATTCCCAGTTGAGCCGCTGCCGAGAACGGTAAGTTTCATGTTTAAGGGCTCTAAATACTCAGAGGAAACAAAAGCAGACTTTATCATTTAACCAGAGAAACGGCCACACGTTTCAGATCTCAAGGCGGGAACGATCCACGTGAAAACCGTTGAGATTTCCGAGCGCGCCAAGAGCGAGTTTCTCCGTCGTAAAGAACGCGCGCGCCACCTGCTGCATCTCCTCACAATCCACAGCCCTGATCCGCTTAACAACTTCGTCCGGTGAAATGCGCCGGTGATGAATAATCTCCTGGCGCGCGAGGGCGCTGGCGCGGGAGCTGGAAGATTCAAGACTGAGTAGGATTGACGATATCGCCTGCTCCTTGACCAGCCTCAGTTCTGCCGATGAGACTTTTTCATTTACGATTCGCCGGATCTCCCGCACTGACAAATCGAGAACCTCGTCAAGATGTTCCGGCGATGTGCCCGCGTAAATAGTAAACACTCCCACGTCGGAAAACGTGCTGCCTCCGGCACCCACGGAATAGGCAAGGCCGCGTTCCTCGCGGATGCTTTGCCATAACCTGCTCGAAGTGCCGCCTCCCATTACAGAGGCGAGCAGGCTGGCAGCGTAGCGGTTTTCGCTTCGCGCCGTCGGCCAGGGTGCTGCGATGATCAAGTGTGCTTGTTCGAGCTCTTTCTTTTGCTCGATCAGAATGGGAGCAGCCGGTGAAGGCGAGGAGTTCGTCTCTGGCTGAGAACCCGAACCCCCATTTGCGCTCTTAGACGCTTCGGCAAACCCGCGTTCGACCATCTCAACCAGCCTAGCATGCTCGACGTTGCCGGCAGCAGCGACCACAATATTTCGAGGCGAGAACTCACGGGCATGAAAGTGGGAAGTGGTTGCGTGATCAAAGGAAGAAACTGTTGCCTGGGTGCCTTCAATCGGTCGCCCGAGCGGCTGGTCCGGAAAATATGCGGAGTTAAAAAGTTCTCCGAGTAACTCGTCCGGCGTGTCCTCAACCATTTTCATCTCTTCCAGGACTACCTTCTGCTCACGCTCAAGGTCTTTCTGGTCAAATCGCGGTCGGGAAACGAGGTCTGCGATAAGATCGAACGCCTTTGGCAGGTCGCTGTCCGCAACCTTTAGGGTAAATCCAGTCATCTCATGGGTCGTGTAGGCGTCAAACTGGCCGCCCAGTCGGTCGGATTCAACGGCGATATCCTGAGCAGAACGACGTTCTGTACCCTTGAAAACCGAGTGTTCTATGAAGTGGCAAATGCCATTTAACTCGGCCGATTCGTGGCGCGAGCCGCGCCGGATCCAGATTCCGGCGGTCACCGACCTCAGGCCGGGCATGTGTTCCGACAAAACCGTAATGCCGTTGGGGAGTGTGGTGGAATGAACGTCGTCAATCATGCTTCGTTATAGCCAAAAGTACCTGAAACCAAAATGTGCGGTTTGGGAGCATCGAGTTGGCATCCTAACACGGCGGGAAAACAGGCGGCAAACGGGGGTCATTGAGCCCCTGTTGGCTTGACAGTTCTGCTCGGATTGGCAGAGAATGGGCGCATTTGGTGGTTCTGGTAAGTCTCCTGGCCTGAACCGGTTCACCTTTCTGAAGGTCAAGTTGTTCCTTGTTTGTTTAAAGAGGATGGACTTCAAAAGGGCCCTTTCCAAGTTGAGACCAAACAGTTGGCCTCCCCTTGTCCCAAACGCTCCGTGGCGGGAGTTTGCGCTAGGAGGTCTTGCGTACATGAAAAGAGGATTGGGTTTAGTTCTAAATCTGGTTGTTTTCTCGGCCTTGATTTCTTTGGCTGCTCCTCCCACACTCGCAGGAAAAGCTGCCCTCGCCACTATTACCGGCTCTGTAAAAGATAACGCAGGCAATCCCTTATCGGGAGCGCTCATTTCTTTACTCAAGGACGGCGCCAAAGACGTAATCAAGCAAACGCGCACCGGCTCCGACGGGCGTTTTTCTGCAAAGATTTCGCCGGGACGCTATGCTGTCCGCGCTATTGCCGATGGTTTCAACGCTGTCGCGTTTGCCTCCGTCGAAGTGCGCGCCTCTCAGGAGTTAGTCTACCGCTTCAATCTTGAACCCATTGGATTCGGCAAGACTCTGCCGGAATTACGCAAGGATCGAGATGATGTCAGGTGGATTTTGCGGTCAGCTCAGACGCGACGCTCGATCTTTCAGGCCCAGGAAGGTGACGACGAGGACATCAAGGCAGCGCTGGGAATTGAGAACGCAACTAGTGAGGCGGTTGACGCCGGCGGTGTTAAGGGAAGCAAGGTTTCCGCAACCAACTCCGGAAGCCGTGCTACTGGGGTCGTAGAGTCTTATTTCGCCGACAATCCGTACGGTGCGGGATACGTGGGGCTTAACTTCGCAATTTCAACTCCCACCACCGACAACATCGAACTGGTTTTCGCCGGCCAAACGGGATTAGGGCCCAATGCGCCCGAGCGCCTGGAAGCGAGCAGTCGCATCCGGATTGGCGAACGTCACCACCTCGCGATGAGCGTTGGCGGCATGCGCTTGAATTCGCCACTGCTCGCTGGAGCGCTTGAAGATCGCCCTTTGGGGCAGTTTTCGGTGCGCGCTGTAGATGAGTGGATTGTCAGGGACGGAGTAGTAATCGTGCTGGGTCTGGACTACTCGCGATTTATTGGCGCGGGGGGCGCGACTTCATTCACCCCTCGCCTGGGGATTCAGTTCGACACTAATGCGCGCACCCGCTTGAAAGCGGCATACGCGCCTGGTGGAGGTGAGGAGCATATTCAGAGTGTGGCGGGATTTGAAGGCACTCAAGTCGTTTTCACTGAATCGGGAAATCGACCCATCGCTTACATCGACGGACAAGCGGTGATGGAGCGGAGTCACCGGCTCGAATTCGGAGTGGAACGGGTTATTGATAACAACTCGAATGTTGAGGCCACAGCCTTCTTTGATACCACCTCCGGACGGGGAGTCGGCTTTCTTAGCACACCATTATCGGCCTTTTCGGGTACTACGGGTGAAGCTTTAATTAACGTCGCGAACCAGGAGGGTAATTCGAAAGGAGTGCGGGTGGTTTATACACGGCGTTTGAGCCGCCATTGGACTGCCTCCGCCGGGTATTCCTTCGGTCAGGGTCAGCAGTTGTCTCCCTTTGGCCTTTCGAGCCCCGGCGAAGTCTTCACAAATGGGTTTTTCCAGACTGGCGCGCTGCAACTTGGCGCAGTCTTTGATACGGGAACCCGCGTACGTACAGTTTTGCGTTTCTCTCCTGATGCGACTGTTTTTGCTATCGACCCATTTGCGGGACGACTGGGAGTCTACGACCCGTCATTGAGTATCCAGATAACCCAGGACTTGCCGAACTTTGGTCTGCCGGTTAGAGCCGAAGCCGTGCTCGATGCTCGCAACCTTTTGGACGCTCAGGTAACCACGGAAAACAGAGAGATACTTACGCAGATGCTGACCGGGCGCCGTTCAGTCCGAGGTGGCATCTCAGTCAGGTTTTAGACGCAGAAAAGGTTAGATTAAACAGCGGGTGGAAGAGTATCCCTGATTCTTCGTCTAAGGCCCCTTATTCAACCCACCTGATCTGGGTTCTCCAAAATCATGGAAAACTACGAAATATTGAATTAAGCCGAGGTGCGCCTCCAGGTCTGCTTTTCCTGGGGCTTGTTTAGTCCGAGAGACTTAGCTGCCATACCTCCAATGTATTTGACCCAGGGACACGGTTTCAACGAATCCGTCTTGCGGGCGTCCCTAGATAGCAGCTACGGAAACCACTTGGGAACATACCTTGCTTTTCCAACTTAGGATCGGAGGTTTGGGCGCGAGTAAGAAAAGTTTGAAACTGTGAAAAGGTCAGTTCTTACAACTGGAACATGGATGGTGCTGATCGGGGCAGCTCTTCTTGTCGCGGCCGGCTTCCTTAATTTTGCCCAGCGGTCCCGACGAGAAACGCCAGCCTGGGATGGGGTGAGATGGGTCGATACCGCGCAGGGAATGCTGGCTGAGACTGTGGAGCCAAACTCCTCTGGGGCACGGGCTTGGATTCTGCCCGGCGACCGGTTGATTGCTATTAGCCTGGATGGAGTCACGAGAGACGAAATCGCGCATGCAAAAGACGTCCAGATGTATTTAGATCAAGCCCGGGTTGGGGGACAGCTTCACTACCTCATCGAACGGCCATCCTACCCAGAAGAGAATCGTCTGTATTTCGCAGATCTCGACAATCTGGACGCGACTCACAAGTGGACGCCCCGCGATCTCTACATCAACCTGATTGGTTTGGTATATCTCTTCGTCGGTTTCATTGTGCTGTTCAAGCAAGGTGGCCGGGCGCCCTTTGCTCTGCACTTTGCATCGCTTTGCCTGGCGGCTTTTATTTTTCATTTCTATACGCCGGTAGGCAGTTATAGAGACCTGGATCTGGCAATCGCTTTTCTGAGGAATGCGGCCTTCATTCTGTTCCCGCCTCTCTTTTTGCACTTCTGTGCAGTGTATCCGTCGAGACAGCAATTGTTTACCGAGCGGCGTTGGCGCACTGCCATAATTTATTTGCCCTCCTTGGTTTTGCTCGGGCTGGCTATCTTTATCTACCTTCGCGATTCTTTAACGGGGGGCAGCCCCTTCCTGCGTCAGATTCCAGTAGTTTCGGAATCGTTCGTCTCTTTGTTTTGGAAGTTAAGCTTTTTCCACTTTGTGACCGCGCTGATTGCGAGCGCCGCGTTGCTCGTGAGGACCTGGGTCAGGGCCAAGAGCGCCATAGTTCGCCAACAGTTGAAGTGGGTTGTGTGGGGGTCCTTACTCTCAATTGCCCCCTTCACTTTGCTGTATGCGGTTAGTTATCTCTTTGGCGCTCAAAGCGACCCCTGGTTGACTGATGCCGCGGTGTTTCCACTGATTCTGATTCCCCTCGCTTTTGGCTATTCAGTTATTCGCTACCGCTTGATGGACGTTGAGTTGGTGGTTCGTCGCGTCTCTGTTTACGTACTAACAACTCTAGCGATCGCCTTAATGATCGGATCGGTCGTGTACCTCGCCGGCCTTTACGCACTGGGGGGCGATGAAAGCTTTACCTCGGGACAGATTACGCTTCGCGTAGTAGTAGCTATCGTAGCTATGGCTGCGATTGTCATGATTGCAGCACCCGTAAAAAACTTCCTTCAGGAGCGAACCGACCGGCTGTTTTACGGAGAGCGCTATGACATGCGCCACAGCCTGCTCGATTTTGGCCGCACCCTCTCGGCTACCACCGCCTTCGATCCCTTGCTTGATTCGCTAATCAGCCGCCTGCAGGAGGTAATGAACGTTGGCCGCGTCGCAATTTTCCTAGAGGACCGGACAGCGCCATCCGGATACTACCTGGCCCGTGCAGTCGGCCTTTCTTCTGAAATGGTAGTGCCCCCCGACTTTCGCGAAATGATCCGCATCCGTTCCGCAGAAAACGGTGTGGTCCGGACCGACGATCTCGATCTTTCTCCCGACACTACCGGCTTCGTACGACGCGCTCTTCACTACTATGTGCCTTGTGTTGTCCGGGGCCGCATGGTGGCGGTCATCGGATTGGGTCGGTCAGCCGATGGCGCCTTACTTTCATCGGAGGACGTCGAGATCCTGCGCACTGTATCCGGATATGTCGCGGTGGCAATCGAGAACAGTCTGCTCTATCAGGAACAGCAGGAGCGCGCTTCGGAATTGAAGCTCCTGAAAGAATTCAACGAGTCAATCATCGAGTCCATCAATGTCGGCATTGTGGCAGTTGACCTCCAGGGAAAAGTGACGCGCCTCAATCCTGCGTTTGAACATATTCTGGATATCAAGCGTGATGAAGCAGTTGGCCAGCACGTGCAGGATCTTTTCTCTGAGGACTTTGCCGAGACATTATGGCAGGTGCTTGGTGTTGAACGGTGGCGGCAGACGGAGATTCGCAACATCTACAAAATCCACACGGCTACCTGCGCGGGCCGGACGCTGGTGCTAAACATCGCGATTACGCCATTGCAGGATGCACAAGGGCTGACGGGCGCGCTGGTTGTGGTTGAAGACGTCACTTCGCGCATAAGGCTTGAGGAGCAGTTGCAACAACGCGAAAAACTCTCGTCTATAGGTTTGCTCGCGGCCGGCGTAGCTCACGAGGTGAACACGCCACTCACCGGTGTCTCGTCGTACACACAAATGCTGCTGGGTATGCTACCGGAGACTGATCCCAAGCACGCACTGTTGCAAAAGGTCCGTCGCCAAGCCGAGCGCGCCACGAATATCGTGAATAATCTGCTGAATTTTTCACGCAGTGGCAGCGCCACCGAGTTTGTCGAAGTAGACATCCGTCGAGTGCTTGACGATACGCTCCAACTGCTGGAGCCGCAAATGCGAGGAAGTCGAATTGAGATTGTGCGCGACTACGATCCGAATACGTCGAAAGTGTTTGGCAACAGCGGCAAGCTGCAGCAGATTTTTACTAACCTCCTGCTGAATGCGCGCGACTCTATTCCCGATGGGGGACGAATCACGATCTCCACTGCAGCCACTGAGGGTGAAGCCCTGATTATTGAAGTGACTGATACGGGGACGGGAATTGCGCCTGAGAATGTGGCGAAAATTTACGATCCTTTCTACACCACCAAGGGCGTCGGACGTGGCACCGGGTTGGGGCTGGCCGTTTCTTATGGAATCGTTCAGGAGCACTCCGGCCACATCAACGTAGACAGCACACCGGGGCGTGGCACCACCTTCCGCATCACTTTGCCGACAGCGAATGGCCGCGCTCGGTTGCAGGCAGTTGGCGACTAAACCAGGCAACAATTTCTAGAAGAGTCAGGAGCAAACAGCGACATTGCCGCTTTGCCTCTGACTTTTGTTTTCTGTTCTGATCTCGCCTACACGTTCTATAGTGACGTAGCCTCGTCAGATAGTAGTGATTTCGCGGCCTCCAGTTTTTATACGCGGAAGCGTCCGCGCTTAGTTTGCGCCCACTGAAGGTCGCCGGCAGAGGACGCATGAGAATTCACCTGTGAAGACAGAAAGACGTATGGTCAGGAAAGGCTCGATACTTGTTGTTGATGACGAAGAGATAATGCGCGACGTTTTAGAGACGCTTCTCTCCGCGGATGGATATCGAGTTGACCTGGCCAAGACTGGCGAAGAAGGACTTGAATCATACGGGCGGCGCCCTTATGACGTTGTACTTCTGGACGTCTCGATGCCGGGAATCGGAGGCCTGCGGGCGCTGGAAGAATTCCTTAAGGCCGATCCCGACGCGGTGATCCTCATGATCACCGCCTATGCAACCTTTGACACTGCCATCGCGGCCTGGGAACGAGGCGCTTTTGGTTGCATACGAAAACCCTTCCAGAATGAACAGATCACGGCAACGATTGCCGCAGGCATAAAGCGCCGGCGCAAGGAGGAGGAGCGGCTAAGCCTGAGACGTGCTATGAGCCGATCCGTCGATCGCGGAGCCATCGTGGGGCGTTCAGACGTAATGCAAGACGTGTTTCGGTTGGTGGAACAAGTGGCGCCCGCCAGATCCACAGTTCTGATCACGGGAGAGAGTGGTACCGGAAAGGAATTGATTGCCAAGGCGATCCACGAAGCGAGCCCGCGCACCGGGAAGCCTTTCGTTACCGTTAACAGCTCGAACATTCCTTCCGACCTGCTTGAGTCTGAACTCTTCGGTCACACTCGCGGAGCGTTTACAGGTGCGGTGGCAGTGAAGAAAGGTCTTTTTGAGGTTGCCGACGGGGGATCGATATTTCTAGATGAGATTGGCGACATTCCTCCTGAAACCCAGGTGCGTCTCCTGCGCGTGATTCAGGAACGCGAGTTTACCGCGCTCGGTGACACGACACCGCGGCGGGTCGATGTTCGCATTATCGCGGCCACGAACATTGAGCTAAAGGAAGCAGTTAAACAAGGAACCTTTCGCGAAGATCTGTACTACCGGCTTGCGGTTGTGCCTATTGAATTACCGCCACTGCGCGATCGTCGAGAGGACGTTTTAGCGTTGGCCCAGCATTTCATAAGAAAGTACAACGAAGAGAATGGGCGCCAGGTATCGGAACACCTGGCTCCTGATGTGTTGGCCTTGCTCGAAGCTTATTCCTGGCCAGGGAATGTGCGCGAACTGGAGAATACTATCGAACGCGCCGTGGTGATTGCTCCTGGCGATGAAATATCCCGCGAATGTTTGCGCGTTGAGATTAGTGATCCACAGTCTGTAGCAACCGGTTCCCACGACGGCGCCAGTTTCACCGCGGTACAGGACATCGCCCGGGGCGTGAATTTCTACGACGAGGTGCGTCGCTTTGAGATCGATCTTATCCGCAGGGCTCTGGAACGGACCGGCGGTCATCAGTCGCGAGCGGCACGTCTGTTGGGAATGAATGCGACAACGCTGAATTCGAAGATCAAGACTTATAAAATCAACCTGCGGGCTTAGTAACGAAATAATAGCGTAAAGGCCCTGCTACTTAGTCCGAAACAAGTTTCTTCCAGTCACACGGAGCCGTTAACGTGCGCAGACGCGATCTTGATGGTTGTCCTATTGCCGGAGCGTTGCAGATGATCGGCGATAAGTGGACGATGCTGATCATTCGAGATTTAGCCGCCGGACCAAGACGGACCATGGAGCTCCACTCCAATCTCGAGCCGATCAGTAGTCGTACTCTCGTCGGTCGGCTGCGCGACATGGTAAAAGACCAACTCCTCGAACGGACAGACTTTGGTGGTAACCCTCCGCACATCGAATATGCGCTCACTGAGCGCGGCCAGGTTCTGGTGCCCTTGCTGGATGCTTTGCGAGAAGTGGGCCAGTCGCTTGAATGCAACGAGTGTGAGGATCGGAGGAAACGGCGCGGTCGCTACTGCAACGTTTGCCCCAACAATCTTGGAATACCCCAATCCCGGCGGATAGCGACACCTTCCGGGAAGCCGCGCCGCGAACGCGACGATTCAATTGTGTTGCTGTAGCGCCCTGCGAGTTTGACTGTGCCTGAAAGGCATGAAGTTTAATCTCCCGGAGTTGCCCACCCAATCTTGTTGGGAATAATATGCCCGTCGGTTGTGATTATGGCTTCGTGGTCTGGAGTAATCCGTTCGCCTTCCATCGTAAGCTCTTCGCCGGAGGGCATCATCACCGGAAGATGGTCCAGGAACCTCTCGGCGTCCAGCGCCGCCATGCAACCGGTTCCAGCAGCGGTTACCGCCTGACGATAAACTGAGTCCTGCACGTCCCCGGAAGCAAACACTCCAGGAATATTCGTAGCCGTTGAACGGCCTGAAGTCTTGATGTACCCGACTTCATCCGTCTCAATCTGTCCTTTGAATAACTCAGTGTTTGGTTTGTGGCCAATGGCTATGAAGACGCCTGAACATAGAAAGACATTCTTTTCGCCGGTTTTTAAGTTAAGCAGCCGAACGCCAGATACTCCCTCAGCCGGAGTGCCCAGGATTTCCTCCACGGCAGTGTCCCAGATGAACTCGATTTTCTGGTTACGAAAAGCCTTGTCCTGCATGATCTTTGATGCTCGCAGTTTATCTCGGCGGTGAACCACATACACGCGAGAGGCGTAGCGAGTCAAAAATGTAGCTTCCTCCATAGCGGTGTCGCCGCCGCCGACTACTACCAGCGGTTGGTTGCGAAACCCTGGGAGAGGTCCGTCGCAGGTTGCACAGGCAGACACTCCATTACCGCCAAAGCCATCTGGAATTTTGGCTTCACCGGGAATACCCAACCATTTCGCTGAGGCGCCTGAAGCGATTATTAACGTTTCAGTCTGGATCACATGCTCGCTGGTGTGGAGAGTGAAGGGCCGATCCTGAAGTTCAACTTTGTCGATCCAGGCTTCGAGAAACTCAGTTCCAAAGCGTTCAGCCTGTTTGCGAAACTCGGACATCAGTTCGGGGCCTTGAATGCCTTCCGCAAACCCTGGATAGTTTTCAACTTCAGTTGTGATCATCAACTGCCCGCCCGGCGCCGTCTGATTTTCGGCATCGGCCGGAGCGTCAATCAAAAGTGGCTTGAGATTAGCGCGCGCCGAATAGATGGCGGCGGTCAATCCGGCCGGCCCGGAACCTATGATGACAATGTCCCGGTGAAGCCTTTGTTTGCTCATCGAGTGTCGTCCAATCCTTTCGCCTACGCTTACAATATTGCCACTAAATGCATAACATATAGCCTTTTCGGTTGAGCGTATAGTATAACTACGGATGCTAAAGTAGTCGAACCGGCTTACTGAGTTACCGGTCCAGAAAAGCTTTGACAGACGGGGGAGTTAGGCAAAAGCCTTGAAAGCAGCCGGCGATCCGCAAACGATTGAAACTATTGGCGTGATTGGCGCAGGCACAATGGGCCACGGTATCGCCCAGGTTGCCGCAGCCGGCGGCTATCGAGTCATTCTTCGCGATCTGGATCGAGATACGCTGGCTCACGGTATTCGAGCCATCGAACGCAACCTGGCCAGGGGAATTCAGCTGGGCAAACTCACGGAGGCCGATCGCGACCAGACTCTCGAGTACATTCACGGCACCACACATTTAGACAAGCTTTACCAGGCGGATTTGATAGTTGAAGCCGTTCCCGAACGATTGGAGCTGAAACAGACCATACTTCGGGAGCTCGAATCAGGCTCTGACCGGCAGTTCATCTTCGCGTCCAATACTTCATCGCTCTCGATCACCGAGATCGCAAAAAGTTCGCGGCACCCTGAGAGAGTAGTGGGCATGCACTTCTTCAATCCGGTCCATATCATGCGTCTGCTTGAAATCGTAGTTGGCGAGGCGACCAGTCCAGAGACGGTGGAAACGGCGCGTGAAGTTAGCCGTCGCCTGCGCAAAGAACCAATTGTTGTTAAAGACGTGCCCGGATTTGCTTCCAGCCGCCTGGGCGTGGCGCTCGGACTCGAAGCTATGCGCATGCTGGAACAAGGCGTGGCGAGCGCTCAGGATATCGATAAGGCAATGGAACTGGGTTACAACCATCCCATGGGTCCGCTGAAGCTGACAGACCTGGTTGGCCTTGATGTTCGACTCAATATCGCAGAGTATCTACACCGCACACTTGCTTCGGAAGCTTTTCGCCCCCCTGAGGTTCTCCGGCGCATGGTCCATGAAGGGAAACTAGGCAAGAAGAGCGGCCAAGGTTTTTATACCTGGAAAGACGAGACTGAAGACGCGCGACGAGCGCGTTCTTCCTGAGAGTAACGCCACTGTGTTGCCCACTATGAGCACGCCCTACAACAACGAAGACAGACGTTTTGCCTTACGCATGTCACTGCGGTTGCCGATCGTCGTTTCGGGACGCGCAGAAGATGGGTCTGCCTGGAGTGAGCCCACCGAGACTGACGACATTTCCACTTCCGGCACACTTTTCCACCTCAATCAGAAGGTCAACCGCGGCGAACGCCTCTACCTGCGTGCTCACCGCCCTGATGGCGCACCCATCGAAGTAACCGCCATGGTGGTGCGCGTAGCCCCGGCAATTTATGGCACAGCCCGCATCGGTGTGCAGATTGCCGAGCCCACGGAGAACTGGCTCCGACTCTTCGTCTCCTGGGTCGCCGACGATCAACCCGCGACATCGGATCCAGAGTCCCCTTCTTCCGAATAACGCTATGCCGATTCAGAGACTTCTTCCGAATAGCCTGTCCGTTTGCATCCGCAAATGGGGCCACCGAACTTATAGTGTGCGGTCACAGATCTGCGCATTGTGGACCGATTTCCTAAAGGTTCACCCATCCTCACTTTGTGATCCAAGTCCGCAAGTTCTTGTTTTTTGAGCAAGGTTTGACAGAAACAACGATCCACGAAATCACACGAACGAACACGAATTGCTCTTGGGGTCCTTTCGTGGATCGTTCCTTTTGGTTGCGGCAACAGCCGCGCTGTGATCTCTATGGAAGGTTTCAATGAACAATAAAACGCATCCTCTGGCGCTTAAGAAAACGGAAGTAATTTGGGAAGGAAAGTACGACACGGAAGGTAGACGCGTCGCTGCTTTGCGCATGGCGCTGCCGTACTTGGATCTATTTGAAAGTCCTGCAAACAGAATTTAAACAGCTGCAACCCACTGTCTTTTTAGAGTTGGTCGTTTTGTGATCTCAGTGAGGCGCGGAAACGTTTGCCCCGTTGACGATTCCGCGGCCAGCCTTTACGATTCCAACTTCTTTCAATAGCGAGGGGGCCTGTCAGAACCGGGAAGCGATAGCGGCCGGGTGTATTCTCCAGTTGAGACGGGTCGCTACCGCTCCCCGTTCTGACACATCAAGATCAATTTCGGAGCAAACCGATGACGCAATCCTACGAGACACTTCTGCTTGAACGCCGCGAGCGTGTTGCGCTAATCACTATCAACCGGCCTGAAAAACGAAATGCGCTGAACATCAAAACTCGCGAAGAAGGGGCGGCGTTGCTGGAAGCGTTGAGCACCGACGACTCGGTAGGCGTTGTAGTCATCACCGGCGCCGGCGATAAGGCGTTTATTGCCGGCGCCGATATTGCCGAGTTCGCCGGTCGTACAGCCATCTCGCAACGAGAGGTGATGACCGCGAGTTCACTATTCACCGCGTTTGATACTTTTCCGAAACCGGTGATCGCAATGATCAATGGATACTGTCTGGGGGGTGGATGTGAGCTGGCTTTGGCTTGCGATATCAGAGTAGCAAGTGAGAATGCTTCATTCGGCCAGCCCGAAATCAATTTGGGAATTATTCCCGGCGGTGGAGGCACTCAACGCCTGACACGCCTGGTAGGCGAAGGCAAAGCGATGGAGTTGATTCTCACCGGCGATATTATCGATGCGAAAACTGCGTTCGCCATCGGCTTAGTCAATCATGTTTTTCCTGCGGATCAGCTTGAAGCCGGGACCATGGAAATGGCGAAGCGCATCGCGGACAAGGGCCCAATCGCCCTGAAGCTGGCCAAGGAAGCAGTAAAGACTGCTTCGCGCTCGTTGCTTGATGAGGGTCTGCGCCGGGAAGTTGATCTGTTTGCCTTATGCTTTTCCACTGAAGACAAGGATGAAGGTGTGAGAGCGTTTCTGGAAAAGCGGAAACCGGAATTTAAAGGGACATAGTATCAAAGCGCCAATATACTGCCGCAAATCCGGCCTCACTTTGTGATACAAGTCCGCAAGTTCTTGTTTTTTGAGCAAGGTTTGACAGAAACAACGATCCACGAAATCACACGAACGAACACGAATTGCTCTTGGTGTCTTTTCGTGGAATTTCGTGGATCGTTCCTTTTGGTTGCACAAAGTACAAGGTTGAATTGAGAATCATCGGCATCATCCTCGGCATCCTGGTTGCCGCCATTGGCGGCGTGATTGCTTACCGCGCCTTGTTTCTCGAGCCCAGCTCAGCAGTCATCATCACTGAAACCGAGGTGCGCGAACTTCCCAACACAGCCCGGGCGGTTGGGGGAATTGCATTGCTCGCTATCGGAGCCACTCTGGCCTTCCTCTCTTCCCGCAGAAGAAGTGCCTAAATTATTTCATGTGATCTCATGCCAGGCGGTCCGCTTGACCGTCTCTTGGGCGCTAAGTTACTCTTCAAGCTCCCAATAGACCGAAGAATCTTTTTGGGCTTCAACATTTCAGGGGCCGTAGCTCAGCTGGGAGAGCGCATGACTGGCAGTCATGAGGTCAGGGGTTCGATCCCCCTCGGCTCCACCAATATTTGCAATCATGGCTTCATCCGAGTTGGGTTAATCTGGGTTTCGCGACAGTCATCCCTTCGGGTTACGAAAAACACATCGAATCTGATCTCAAGCTCAAACTCACCAAACTCACCCACCACCCGAAATCGTATACTGTCCGAAATTGGGCCAATTGGGCCCCAATTGGCCCCAATTGGGCAATTCTTCTCTTAGAACGCTGTACTGTGCTACAATCCTTTTGCTCTCCTCTTGCCCTCAGCTTCGCTTTTACAATTCTACAGCCGTGGAGGGAAGATCATGAACAATAGATTTGGAATGCTAGCCATTCTCGTATTCACCTGCCTGTTTTTGGTCGGAATGCATAGCGCTGCTTGGGCGCAGGGTCGGGGTGGAGGCCGTGGTCAAGGCGGCCCACCAGCAGGTAATCCAGGTAATCCAGGTAATCCAGGCAATTCAGGCAATCCAGGCAATCCAGGCAATTCAGGCATGGACCGGCCCGGTGGCGCAGGTGTTGATAGAGGGATCAGCACTTCTTCGGACAGATCGAATGGACGCGCTGTCACCGGCCGCGGAACAGCGTCAGATCGATCCAACGGGCGCTCTGATGCGGGTCTTGATCGCGCGCGTCTGCAACGCGAAAACGCCCAACGGGCCGATGAGGAACTGAACGATCATCCGCGGATGGCCACGCGCCTTCAGACACGGGCTAATGACCTGCGAAGCGGCTACCATTCAGCGCTTCTCGTCAACCCGAAATTAAAGTTCGGACAATACGTGGCCGCGACACGACTGGCCACAAACTTCGGCGGAATTAATCCGAACATTACGAGAGAAGCAATTCTTGCTGGTCTGGCCAACGGTGAAAGCATTGGTCGCACACTACAAGACTTAGGCTTGAGTAAGCAAGAGGCTAATGACGCGAAGAAGAGGGCCGAACGAGAGATTAAAGAAGCAAAGCGACGCTAGGGCGTTTTGTACGGATGGATCGAAGAGCGGTGAGGAGGTCTCGCCGCTCTTTGTGTGTTCGCTTAGGAAAGGGAACCAGTTGAGTTAGTTAGACTAATGTTGCTGCCAGCTACGATTCAGCAAGCGGTTGAAAAGCGCATCGAGCGCCTGCCAGAGAACCTGCGTGAGATTCTTTCGATCGCTTCGGTAATTGGCAAGGCTTTTGATTTTCGCGACCTCGAAACGCTGGCCCAGGGAAAAGATGTTGAAGATGCGATTGACCATCTCGTTGAGGAGGGACTGATCGAAGAAGAGCGCGAGTCGCGGGGTGATCGCTTAACCTTTTCAAGCGGCGTCGTCCGGGACGTGCTTTATGGCGCAATTTCGCGCCGCAAGCGGAGATCATTGCATCGTAAATACGCAGAGGAGATCGAAAAGCGTCACAGCGGAAGGCTCGAGCGAATCTACCCGCAACTAGTCCACCACTTCTCTCAGGGGACGTTTCTGACAAGACGGTTGAGTATGGTTTGCGCTTGGCAAAGACCGCGCTCGATGCATTCAGCGCGGAAGAGGCCGGGCGTGCTGCGAAGACGGTACTCGAGTTTCTCGATGAAGAGTGGCAAGGTGATTCGTCTCTCGAAGGTGAAGCGCGAATCCTATTGGCCCAGGCACACCGAATGGCCGGAGATGTCGACGCGTCTCTTAAAGAAGCCGAGGTCGCAGGCCGACCAGAGGTCGAGGGACTCTCACTGTCTTCCCGTGTCGCGGCGGTTGACTATGCGACCCTGCTCATCCGGGCTGACGGATCTGCGGCGGCAGCTTCTGCGCTCCCTTGGTGACTGATCCCTAATCTGAAACACGCTTCCCTAAAACAAAAACGATCCACCAAACGACACGAACTAACACGAAAATGTTGTTAGTGATCTTTCGTGGTATTTCGTGGATCGTCTGAGTCCCTGCCTACCTCATGGACAGGCAGCTAGCCCGGATTATTCATGAACCAGCATTCAATCCAGCCTGCGGTAGCAGGCGGCAGCGTAAAGCCTGGGGCGTGAGCCCCAGGAAAGCAACGAAGATGAGCATCAGCCCGTGTTAACGGGCGGCA
>JALZJF010000232.1 GCA_030859905.1 Acidobacteriota bacterium | reverse complement strand
GAAGCGAAGCGCCGCGCCGGGAGGCGCCGGCTCCGTATCTGCGCGATCAATGATCGCTGGAGCCTCGACGGCAGCAAGGGCGGGAATGGCACGCATTACATAAACCATTCCTGTGAACCAAACAGCTTCATGAAAATAGTTTATGGCCACATTCTCTTTATAGCACTGCGCGATATCCAGCCTGGCGAAGAGATCACCCTCGACTATGAGTCAACGCTCCACTCAAATGATAAAAGGTGCGCTTGTGGCGCACCTTCCTGTAGAGGGACGATAAATAAGTCCGATTAGCAGCAATAAATAGTCACAACCTCGGCAAAGTGAAACTGAATTTGGAACCTCGACCTACTTCCGTTTCCAAATCCACCGCGCCACCGTGCTGTTCAACAACCTCGCGAACGAAAGATAGACCCAACCCGGTAGACTCATCATCCTTCTCTAGACCTTCACGGACGACTCGGTAAAACTTCTCCCACACGCGATCCACTGCTTCAGGCGGAATGCCAAAACCACGGTCTTCAACCGAAACCCGCACCGCCTCTGCTTCCAGGGCGGTCGATACGGTTACGGTCGTGCGTTCGGGACTGTATTTAATCGCATTGCTTACCAGGTTGTTCACAGCCTGTGAGACCAGACTCTTGTCCGCAGCCACCGGCGGTAGTCTTTGATTGGGCTGCTCCACGAGACGGATTCGCTTCTTCTTCGCTATGGGCTGCAGATTCGCCACGGTTTCGCGAACGATCTGGTCAAGCCGCAGAGGAATCTTCAAGACTTCCTGCTTGTCCTTTCGCTCCAACTGGGTGACAGCGAGAAAACTATTGATCATTCGTGAGAGCCGCTGAGATTCATTGGCGATAATGGTCACAAACTCTTTGGCCTGTTCTGGAAGTTGATCGTCGGCAATCAGAAGTTCTGAGAAACCATTGATACTGGTAATCGGCGTTCTCAGTTCGTGTGACATTAGCGAGATCATGTCACTCTTCAACTGTTCGTGTTCTTTGAGTCGCGTTATATCTCGAACGCTAACCGCAAGACAGAGAGGTTGGTTCGACTCGTGGTCGCTATGATCGAACACCAGAGATATCCGGAGCCCGAAGGTTCCGTTCCGGTCCGGGAACTGCAACTCTCGTTCATAAGCCTCTCCGGTTTGTAACACCCGTCGCACAGCAATCGCCGGCTCGTGGAATACACTAGTGCGCAACGCATCCAGAAGGACAAAGAGGTTGAGACCACGTGCGTGTTCCTCCGTTAGGTGAGCGAATCGCAGAAGAGCGGTATTAATGTAAGGTATTGTGCCGTCTAGATAAGCGATTGCCATCCCATCAGAAATCTCTGACAGGGCGCTCAATCCAAACTTTTGTTCGGACAGGAGACCACTGAGCACATCGAGGAGTTCGAGTCTCCGGTCGCCTGCTCGGGCAGACAAAAAAGAGACGCGACTATGTCGGGCCGCTGATCTGCACGCCTCTTCTCGTTGGAGGCTGCGCGCCAATTGTGCACCCACGGCCGTGAGCAGCGCCCGGTCGTCATTGTCGAATTCATTGTTGAGTCGAATCAGGAGTGCCCCGACCGCGCGGTTTTCGTGGCGTAAAGGCAGGGCCAGGCTGGTTGAGAACTCACTGTTCTCAAATTTCTGGGTGATTATCTCGCCCGCTTTTATTGCCCGCTCACAAAGGTTGATGCCTTCGCGCCAGGTCCAGTTTCGACTTGTCTCGAGTGAGGTAGTGGTAGTCGCGCGAAGCCGGGCGGCGGAAACCAGGTTCCCATTGCTTTCGCGTTGAAAAAGAACGGCTTCCTGGAGCGAAAGCACTGTGTCCAGGAGTTTCAGTCCGCTCTCCAGTCTGGACCTGGCTTCCTCGACACTGAAAGAACTCAGTTTGGTCGATGACTCTATTAGCTTACCCGTCAGCCTCAAATTGTTGCTCCAGAGCCGGTGAGTTTGTATGGCCACGGCAGCCAGCAACGCCACCACGAATGCGTATTGGAGCCAGGTTGGAAAGCCATTCCGAAACAAGGCAAGAGCTGCAATCGCGGCCAGCAGAGCCAGACCTACGGAGATAAATGCGGATTTATACGAAGATATATGCGGCAAGATGTGTAATGAAAACCAAAGGGAGGTTTAAAACGACGCTCCACGGGGCGTGAAGCACTGCCGAGAGTATACAGCGCCAGCATTACTTAAGCCACCGAAAAGAATCCTAGCTAAGCTAGTAACTTAGGGTGTGGAAGTGAGGCTTTCACCACTCAGATGGCGTATAGCAGCAAGGATCTCGGGCTCTTCCCTGGGTGCGACAGTGCGCAGATCAATGACGACTTTTCCCTCAGCAATGCGGGCGATAACAGGTGGGGAGGATAACCGGAGGCGACGCTGGATTTCGTCCGCTGAAAGACTGGCGTGCTGAAGCGAAATGAGGACGGTTGCCGGGTGAGTGGCCGGACCAGAACCCCCTCCCACAGCAGACTTGCCCTCCTCGACAGCAATTGTCAGCCCCGAGTCTGGAGGTCTTTGGGCCAAGGTCGCGGTCAGATTTTTTGTTCGCACTTCAATTTCCTCTTTACTCAGTGAGAGCATCTGGAGGACCGGTATATCCTGCAAAGTTGTTCCGCGGCGATGCGATTCGAGGGTAGCTTCTAGTGCTGCGAGAGTCAGTTTATCAACTCGTAAGGCGCGGTAGAGAGAGTGACGACGCAGCCGGCTGACGATCTCTCGTCGTCCTACGATCAGTCCCGCCTGCGTTGCACCCAACAATTTATCACCGCTAAACGAAACCACGTCTGCACCCTCGGAGATGCAATCGCTGATTATAGGTTCATCGCCAAGTTCGTAGGGGGCTAAATCAGTCAGCACGCCAGAACCAGCATCCTGAAACAAAACAAGTTTCTGGTCATGGGCGAGTCGCGCTAGTTCTGAAAGCGAAGGCGAAGTGGTAAATCCCACGATCCGATAGTTCGATGGATGGACTCGCATGATGAGACGAGTAACTTCGGTGATTACTCGGCGGTAGTCGTCAAGATGCGTTCGGTTGGTGGTACCCACTTCAATCATGTGGGTCCCTGAATTCAGCATCACGTCAGGCACCCGAAAATCACCACCGATCTCAACTAGCTCCCCTCGGGAAACTAATGTCTCACCATCTCCGGCGAGCACGCTCAAAATGAGCAATGCTGCAGCGGCGCAGTTATTTACCACAATCGCGTCTTCTGCTCCGGTTAACTCAATTAGTAGCTCTTCCACCCGCGCGCCGCGTCGTCCGCGCAATCCGGCAACGGCGTCATATTCGAGTGTGCAGTAACCCGCCGCCTGGCTTGCAACTGCCTCGCGAGCGGCCTGCGAAAGCGGAGCGCGTCCGAGATTGGTGTGCAAAATTACCCCCGTGGCATTAATTACCCGGCGAATCCCTCTCATACTTTCCTGTGCGCCGACTTCCTGAAGTCGTTGTTTGGCCCGGAGCAATAAGGCCTCGCGGGTGTCGCCATTGGACTTCTCGCCAGCTAGGATATTTGCCCGCAACTCATCTGTCACGGTTCGCGCTAAGACGGTAAGCCGTGACAATCCCACCAGCTTGCGTAGTTTTACGGCAGTTTCCGTTCGCAGCAATTGGTCAACGGAAGGCAGTAAGCGTAGAGCGCTTGTTTTAGGAATGGCGGGTTCAGACATGATCGCGTTAAGCCGGGGTCTCCAATCGGGTAGTCCACCAAAATGGCAGCCCCGGCCTTAGGGTAGGTAGAATAACTTCTCCTCATCCTCCCGGCAAACGAAGGGCTCAAGGGCCGTTTTAGGCTCAGTCTGAATAAGTAGTTGACATGCTGCTTTTCAAACACTTAGACTCCGTAAAGCGCGTCTAGTCCCGACGCCCCCGCCCATAGCCTCCAGCCAGGGAGAAAGCCTTTAAGTGAGAACCCGCGACAATAAGCTCCTGCGCGCTCAGGTGAGAGTTCGGAACCGGAACAAATTTGCAGTTGGTGAAAACCTGCCGACGGTCGATGAACAGTTGACGCGTCTGGAGGAGGATATTCGCCGTCTCAAAATTGAATTTGATGTGTACTTTAACGGAGCAGCTAAACGCCCACCGTATGACACGAAGGGGCGAGTTGAGACGCATATGAAGCGTTTGGGAGACGATCGGACTCTCTCCTTTGCGCAACGTTACCGTTTCAATTCACTGGCTTCTCGATACACCGCCTTCCGCGATCTTTGGAGGCGTACGATGCAGGGACGCGAAGAGGGTCGAGACCCGGCTTCAGTTGCCAGGGCAACTGCCAAGCGGGAAGCGGTCGAGGGGTTTACCCGAACGACTCTTGTTTGTGCTGACGCAAATAAGGACGTCGAAACAGTAAAGCATCTGTACAACGCCCTGGTTGAAGCAAAGACAAAGTGTGGCGAACAGACAGACGATTTTTCATTTCCGCGTTTCCATCGTTTGATTGCCTCGAAAGCCGAGAGCTTGAAAGAAAAACTCGGTTGTGAGCGAGTGTGCTTCTCAGTTGATGTTGAGGGCGGCCACGTAAGTTTCAAGGCAAGAGCTGACCGATAGAAGAACCAGCCGCTAAGCAGAAGAAAAAGGCGACCATCTGGTCGCCTTTTTCTTGCTGCGCTTGCCGGACTCGAGACCGGAAGCAGTCAGTGGCTTTGCTGTTGCAAGCCGGGGAGATGCTTACGTCTTGGTTACTTTTTCAGCCTGAGGTCCTTTGGGACCCTGGGTAACTTCGAACTCGACTTCCTGGCCCTCTTCGAGAGTCTTGAAGCCATCACCCTGAATGGCGCTGTAGTGAACGAAGATGTCCGAAGAGCCAGGCTGCTCAATGAAGCCATAACCCTTAGAATTGTTAAACCACTTGACCTTACCGGTTATTCTAGACATAACAACGAATCCTCCTAACGATTCGGTAAAACGGGGGCGAATAGTCCAGATTTCAGTCTCGGATTTGACCCAAAGCCCCGAGCCTGACTTCCGCAATTAGTCCGCACCGACCTGAGTTAATGCTTGTGAGCCGGACACGCTTTTAAACGGGCGTTTCGGAAACACACAACCAACAAAAATGCATGGTGGAAAGCGCGGGAGCACTATTCCATCATGCATACACTTACGGGGGCGAAACTCGAAAACTCATTACTGTAAAGCTGGCAGATCAGAAATGCCTGGGTAAATCAAAGGAAAACCCTGGATTGGAACGTCGGCGCGCGCATACTAAGCGAAAATTCTCAGGCGTGTCAAGCTCAAGTCAACTTAAAATACGAGCCTGCTGAGGTTACAGGCTTTCCAAGATATTTTCAGTTTAGCGCTCTATTTTGAGATTCTAACCCGTTTATGAGCAAGTATCGCAAAGGATTCACGGGGTCATCGTTTATGCGCACCTCGTAATGAAGGTGAGGGCCGGTTGAGCGTCCGGTCGAACCAACCTTCCCAACGAATTCTCCCCGCTTCACAGTTGTTCCCTGAGAGACCGCAATGTGGGAAAGATGGCCGTAACGAGTGGTTAAGCCCCCACCGTGATCTATGACAACAAGTTGGCCGTATCCATTCTGCCATCCGACAAAACTTACTTTACCAGTTGCACCTGCGATTACCGGCGCACCCCAAGGTGCATCAATATCCTGGCCGGTATGAAATTCGTATGAGCCCCCACCAAAAGGATTTCTGCGGCCCCCGAATGCACTCTCGAGTCTGCCGGATACAGGCCAGACGGAAGGAGTGTACCCGCGTCCCTGCATCACTGCTTCATAAGCGTGCAGGTCTTTTTCGAGATGGGTCATTTTTTCTTCAAGCGCCGGCAGACTGTCAGATTCTAGCGGCATCGCCGGTCCGCCCGTACCTGGTAAATCAACATTCTCAGGCACAACTCCAGACTTTTCGGCAAGTTTACGGGATGTGTCTTCGACGGCCTCAACGCGATTACCCAATTCATTCAATTCATGTCTTCGCCTTTCGTTCTCAGCGCGAAGATGTTGGTTTTCAAGCTGAATGCGCAAATGCTGACCCTGTTGAGTCAGACCGTAAAACCCATAGAGACAGCCGCAGAAAAGCATGGTAGCGGTCATCGCAAAGAGTTTGAGCCACTTCTTTTCAAAGCAAATGCGTCTGATTCGAGCTCGGGAAAGGGAAGTGGTGGGAGGGACAATAAAAGCATAAAATCGGTCGTCTCGGGCCATCTTGCTTCTCCAATGCGGAAACGCAGAACCTTGAGGCCTGCGTGTGCAATTAGCAAAGCCACAGTCCTGTATATAGTCAGACTGTGCAGCTTAGTATATTTACGAGGGTCTTTACCTGCTTGAAGATGCAGCGGATTAATACCTTCCCGTTTTAAAGGCGGTGTCCATCCGGCCGGTGCTGCAATAACCGTGACCCTATCACACCGCTACTGCCATTGCAATCGGACAGTTCTACAAAAATGTCAGGTAAGAATTATTAAGGTGGGTCGATCAGGAAAGTGCGGGTTGGGAAAAGCACCGGGCTAAAAACGATCAACTTCTCGGCGACGGCGGGAACGATCACGAAGTATGGCTAGAACGATCAATACGACAACCGCGGCGAAAATCACAACGATTGCGACTTTAACCGCGACCAGCAAAAACCCTACAAGAGTAATTAGCTGACTGAGCAGAGTAACAATCAAAAGTATGAGCGCAGCGATCCCGCCTAGCCTTGCAAAAATCCTTAATAAGCTCGCCATGATCTAGTCCTTCTTTTTTGTGACTCAGGATCTTCGCTCAAAAGACGAAGTTTCGATCTGTCTCCGCGAAAGCTGAGTCGTCTCTCCAGTCCGAAAACGCGATTCAAGCGTGCCAGTCGATACGACAGATGGGGGAGGCAGTCGCGAATCGAATCGCACTACCCGGTCCGACGACTTACGCCTGCGGATGTAGTCAAACAGCATGTAAGCGCCCAAGGCGACCAAGGCAACGGGCAGCAACTCCCGAATCGGTAACTGCACTCCTAAGAGCGTGTGAAGGAGAAACACAGTTCCGATAACGATCAGGGTTAGACCCCAGGCAAAAGGGCTTCCATAGAGTCTGCGCGCTATGACATCCTCTTCAGTTTCCGGGGTCAAGCCCGCTCGCATCAACTGAGCCGTCCGACAAGCATCAACTGCCGCAAACAACCAAGTGCCCAGAACTCCGAGAATGAAGAAAAGCACGCCCTGCGTAAGGACTGCCATCTGGAACAAACTGGCGAAAATGGCAAAGTGAACAATCGCTTTCGATGTTTGGCCGTTGTAGGCCGCGCCCAAGCCTGGAACAAACGACAATAGCGTAGCCACGAAGGGCGAGCTTCGTCTAATCACTTGAGAAGCGTCCGTCCGGGAATGTTGTCGCAGAAATTCTACTCCCGCTACAATACAATCCTGGCAGAACGGGAAACCGCGAATACGATGATCGCAGGCGGCACATAACGGGCGAGCACAGCGATTGCACTGAACCGCAGCCGGATTCTTCTGATGATAGGTACAGTACATCATCCTAAGTGATGGCCCCCGCCCATTCAACGTTTCTTCTCACCATTACTGCCTGCAGCTCCCTGCTTTGGCTGTGGCTTCTGTTCAGGTTTTTGCCCCTGACCTGAATTCTTTTCAAAGTTCTGACTCTGACCGCCTACGAGGCCCTTGAGGTTGTCTGTAAACCCTCTAATGCCGACTTCTGATCCGCCCAAATAGCTCTGCTCCGCCAGACGCAGACTTGCACGATAAACGCCGCTAATGGAGCCATCCGCTGAAACCGTATTGGTGAGCACAAACACTGCGACCAGCAGCATGGTTGCAACCATTGCAAGTTGTGGGGAAACAATAGGGTCCAGCCAGATCCGAAGTCGCGATGCCAATCGGGCTGACCAGGGGGCGCGAACCTCTTTCGCCTTTTGGGTGCCGATTGTGGCTTGCAGGATTCTTTCATCCAGACCAGCCGGTACTGGCATTTCTTCGCTGATATAGGTGTAACACGCGCCTATCGAACGCACTACCTCGCCCGGAAGCTCTGTGCAACGGTCGCAAAGTGCAGCATGACGCTCCCAACGATGATAGAAGGGCGCAGGTAGAAATCCATCCAGGTAGTCTGTGAGAGATTCCTCGAACTCCTGGCAAGTGATGGCCGCCTCCGGCATCGTCTTTTTCAGGATGCGCGCTTCGAACTCGCGAGTCGGGGGCGGCACGGCCGCTAAGCGACACTCACGCATCATGTCTTTGACTCCGCTCAACGTCTGATGGCAAACGGGGCAGCGCAACGCATGCTCTGAAGACGCCCTATGCGCAGCAGGCTCGAGCATACCCTCCAGGTAGTCACTTAGCCGGTTCTCAAAATCTGCACAAAGCATTATGTTCTCTCTTCCGCCCCTCTATCCTCATCCTTGCTCAATAGGACGGCTCAGCATCCGCGGGCGAGCAGTCTTTTTTGACTTAGTTTTGGCTCATTGCTACTACCTTCATCCGCCGCAATATCTTGGCCAACTCAATGCGGCCTCGGTTGATGCGAGACTTAACCGTCCCTTCCGGTATTCTCAAAAGATCCACAATCTCCTGATAAGTCAACTCTTCTATGTCCCGCAGAATGACACAGGTGCGCAGGTCGGGTGAGAGTTTGTCAATGCCTGCCTGAACCTGCGAGCCGAGTTCCCGGCGTTCGATTTCCTGCTGCACAGAGCGACTGGGAGTGGGGAGATGGTAACTATGATCCGCAAGATCGTCCGCATGATTGTCGTGTGGCGTTCGTTGTCGTTTTCGATAGTCATCAATGATGAGATTGCGGGCCAGCCTCATGAGCCAGTTTTGCAGGTCACCTTGTTTCGAATCATATTGACCCAGCGAGCGATAAACCCGAACAAAGACTTCTTGCGTTAGGTCTTCCGCAGCGTCGGCGCGGGATGTAAAACGGTAGGCAAGGTTGTATATGCGTCGGGAGTAGCTTTGGACAATCTCCTCCCATGCCGCTCCATCCCCGGCGCGACACCTGCGAATCAATTCGGCTCCTTGGTTGGCAGCCAACGTTATTGCAGCCCCCACCTGATGTCTTCTCCGCTCTGACTGACGCTCAAAGTCTAACTCTTCCAACGCCAAGGTGGAAAACTCCTTGTCGAGAGCGGTTACGAAGGCTAGGAAGCGAAAGTTCCGCAAAGGAAGATGAAGCCTTAACCCGATCGGTGCAAATTCCTTCATACCAGACTAACGTGAGACTCTACCGGGGCAAGCCGGTCGCATCCTAGAATTCCCGGTTGTTGCTGCGTTATGGGAAACTGTAGTAGCCTCTCTCGGCAGCCCCATATCTTGTGGTTTGCTTTCTAACCAGTCACGTTCCTTCGATCCTGCCAGTGGAGCATTCAGGTAGTTGAAGTCATCATCGCGCAAATATATTGAGTTTGGCGCACTCTGTGCGCTCGCCGTTGGAATTCTCTGGTGGTTTGGGCGGAAACTCGATTGGGGGGAAGTACTATTGGCAGTAAGCCAGTCCAATGGATACTTGCTTGGGTTGGCGGTGCTGGTTATCTGTCTCGCCTATCTCTTCCGGGCCTATCGTTGGGGCGCACTCCTCGCACCGCTCGGTCCGACCAGTCTTAGTCACCTTTTTGCCGCAACTACAGTTGGTTTTGGGGCTGTGTTTCTAATTGGGCGCATGGGCGAGGTGGTTCGTCCCGTGGTTTTGCCTATGCGGGATCCGCGAGTGCGAGCCAGTAGTTCCTTTGTGACCATCATGGTGGAACGGATATACGACATGATGGCTGTTGCAGGACTATTTGCCGTCAATCTCTTATGGTTCACGCCGCCGACCAACGTGGGAGCGGAATTCTCGCGAGTTCGAATCGCTGGGGTTGTTCTGCTTATCCTAACCATGGCAGGAGTTGCCGGGCTGACCTGGTTTAGAAGAAGGTCAAAAAGCATTATTGCCTGGTTAGAAAAACGCTTCGATCGCCTGACGTTTATCCCGGTGCGGCTCAGACGCGGGCTCCTTAGCATACTTGAGCAATTAGCGAAATCTTTGAGAGTGTTGGTGGATGCGCGTGAGCTGGCAGTCACAATAGGCTGGACAGCATTGGTGTGGGCCGGAATCACAATCGCTAACTGGCTGGTCTTGCGCGCCTTCGGACTTCGCTTCGGAATCACCGAGGCTATCTTCATTCTTGGATGGTCGTTGGTGGGATCGTTGGTTCCAACGCCCGGCGGAGCCGCCGGTGCGTTTCACGCAGCCACGGCCGCGGGCCTAATTTTTTTGGGAGTAGCCCGCGAAACTGCAGCCGCAGTCTCCATTGTGATGCACCTCGTTGATTTCGGACCAGCCGTAATCTTCGGACTTTTTTACTTCGTGCGTGGTGATCTTAATCTGACCCGGCTCCGGTCCCTGACGTCTCCTGAAGCTGTCGGCCATGCCGTGGAGGATGAAATTATTGTGACTAATGAAATGCCCACCAAGCGTCAACTTGAAACCACCAGCAGCGAATGATCTGTGTCGGAAAGCTTCGGGAAGATTCTCCTAGTGAGGTTTGCGACTATGAAATGTCCCTTCTGCAGCTATCTGGAAGACAAAGTGGTTGATTCACGCGAGTCTCGCGAAGGTGAGGCAATTCGACGGCGGCGTGAATGCTTGCGTTGCGAACGCCGGTTTACGTCCTACGAGCGCATTGATGAGATACCCTATATGGTTGTTAAGAAGGACGGACGGCGGGAGACATTTGATCGAAACAAGGTGATGGCAGGATTGCTGCGGGCCTGCGAAAAACGTCCTGTTCCATCGTCGAAACTCGACGCCATCGTTAATGCAATCGAGAAATATGTGCAGGAATCTTCAGAGCGCGAGCGGCCGACAAACAAGATAGGGGAAATGATCATGCGTCGTTTGAAAGAGCTCGATAAAGTTGCCTACGTTCGCTTCGCTTCAGTCTATCTGGAGTTTGAAGACGTTTCGGAATTCATGACCGAGTTGAAGCAGCTTGTACGAACTCGCGTTAGCGGTCCCGGGGGCAAGAAAGGGTAAGGGACCCAGGCTGCCGGAAAACAGATTACCCGAACCAGATGATCAAGCCGATTGGTACAACCGGGCTGGAACGCCTTGAATTGCAACGACTGCGCGATCGGGTCGGCCGGCTATTTGCAGCCTTGCAGGAGGCTACCGTGGCGGAGGATCCGCTGGCTTCAGGCGCTTGGGCTCCCCCAGTCGATCTTTGTGAGGCGAACGACGCTATTTACGTTCGCGCAGAACTTCCGGGCCTAAAGCCGGAACGGATTCATATTGGCTTGACTAATACGCAACTGCGGATTTGGGGCGACAAGAAAAGGCGCGCGCCACGCAACCGCATCCTTTCGCATCTTTGTTCCGAACGAAGCTATGGCAGGTTCAGCCGCATCGTTCCGCTGCGCTGGACGGTCAGCGTTCGAGACGCAACGGCCCAGCTCGAAAATGGCATACTGCTTATTCGCTTGCCCAAGATCGAAGACCGGCGGGGCGCAGAATTCAAAATTGCAGTAAAAGAAGCCGGTGAAGAATGACAACAGTTCAGAACTTCTGAACGCATCAAATAGAATCAATCTATGGCAATTATCAAAGAAGCAGACACCACCGAAGGCATCGAAACTACCGACAGCGAGCAGCAGTTGCAGATACCCAGCGAACTGCCAGTCTTGCCGCTTCGCGATATCGTTATTTATCCCTTCATGATCGTGCCCCTATTCGTTTCGCGAGAAAAGTCTATTCGCGCCGTTGACGAGGCGCTGGGTGAGAATCGAATGATTCTGCTCGCCTCTCAAAGAGACCTCGACAAGGAGGAACCCTCCGCCGACGATCTTTACAAGGTGGGCACCGCAGCCGTCATCATGCGCATGCTAAAGTTGCCTGACGGACGCATTCGCATACTCGTGCAGGGTCTCGCCCGCGCCGAAATAGAATCGATTGACACGAACAGCCCCTACATCAGCTCGAGGGTTCACGTGATGCAGGAAGTGCTTCCTCCCGAGCGGTCTCTCGAAGTCGAGGCGTTGATTAGAAATGTGCGGGCGTCCATGGAAAAAGCGATCAATCTCGGGAAGAACATTTCACCTGAGGTAATGGCCATCATAGCCAACCTCGACGACGCCGGACGCCTGGCCGACCTCTCCGCTTCGAATCTCGAACTGAAAGTTGAGGACGCTCAGTCTGTACTCGACATCACCGATACGACTGCGCGTCTGCGACGGGTAAATGAGTTGCTCAACAAAGAGATTGAGGTTCTGACGGTACAACAGGAGATCAACACTCAGGCACGTGCTGATATTGATCGATCTCAACGGGAGTTTTACCTGCGGCAGCAGATGAAAGCCATTCAAACCGAGTTGGGCGAGGGCAATGAGCTGGCAGAAGAGATTGCTCAGTTCAGGGAAAAGCTCGAAGCGGCAGGCATGCCCAAGACCGCGGAGGATGAGGCTTTGCGGCAGCTAAAGAAACTGGAAAGAATGCATCCGGACGCAGCCGAAACCGCAACGCTCAGAAATTGGATGGAAATCATGACCGATCTTCCGTGGTCAAAATCATCCACGGATAATCTCGATCTGCGCAAGGCCGAGCAGATTCTGAACGAAGACCACTATGGCCTGGAGAAGGTCAAGGATCGGATTGTCGAAGCCCTCGCAGTGCGCAAACTTAAGGAAAAGCCCAAAGGCCCCATTCTTTGTCTGGTCGGCCCTCCGGGCGTGGGAAAGACTTCGCTGGGGCGTTCGATCGCGCGCGCGCTTGAACGAAAGTTTGTTCGCCTCTCTTTAGGCGGGGTTCACGATGAAGCTGAGATTCGCGGTCACCGCAGAACGTATGTAGGCGCTATGCCCGGTCGTGTCATCCAGGCGATTCAGCAGGCAGGCACTAACAATCCACTCATCATGCTCGACGAGATCGACAAGGTCGGTGCGGATTTTCGTGGCGACCCGTCCTCAGCTTTACTGGAAGTACTCGATCCTGAGCAGAACAACAGTTTTCGAGACAACTACCTCGGCGTAACTTTTGATTTGTCGAATGTGATTTTCATGACGACGGCAAACGTGCTGGACACTATTCAACCAGCCTTGCGCGATCGCATGGAAGTTATCCGTCTCGCGGGCTATACGGAGGAAGAAAAGCTCGAGATCGCGTTGCGACATCTGCTGCCGAAACAGATGGAAGAAAACGGCGTCACTTCGCGTGACTTGAATATTTCCAAGACTGCGTTCACCGCAATTATCCAGCGGTACACTCAGGAAGCCGGACTGCGGCAGTTGGAGCGAGAGATAGGTAGGATTTGTCGCAAGGTGGCGAGGCGCATTGCCGAGGGTTACAAGGGAGCGGTGCGAGTTTCACTCAAGAATCTTCACGAGTTTCTGGGAGCCCCGAAAATTATTCCTGAAGAAGTACTTAAAAAGGATCAGATCGGCGTGGCTACTGGGTTGGCCTGGACGGCAGTGGGAGGCGATGTGCTTTTCATCGAAGCGCTCCGCGTGAAAGGGAAGGGCATCCTGGTACTTACCGGCCAGCTTGGGGAAGTGATGCGTGAATCAGCCCAGGCGGCCTTTTCCTACGCGAAATCGCGCGCGAAGGAACTTGAGATTAGCGATGAGGACTTTTCTAACTACGATCTTCACATTCACATTCCGGAAGGCGCCATTCCGAAGGATGGGCCTTCGGCGGGGATTACCTTGGCAACGGCAATGGTCTCGGCTCTTTCTATGCGACCGGTGCTAAAAAGCGTTGCCATGACTGGAGAGATCACACTCCGGGGCAACGTCCTCCCGGTGGGAGGAGTCAAGGAAAAGGTTCTGGCTGCGCGACGGGCGCGGGTGTCTACCATTATTCTTCCCCAACAGAACCGTCGAGATTTGGACGAAGTTCCTAAGGAGCTATTCAAAGACATACGGTTTGTATTTGTAGACAACATGCGCCAGGTTTTTCGCGAGGCCCTGAAGGAGAAAGTCGGTCCGCCGGTCAGCTCGGGGGGGCCTCAACGTATGCCTCAAGCGGCTTCGGGTCGAATAGCCTAGCCCGCCTGCTTATTGGGGAGCTGGAAAACGAAAGACCGCTTATCAGATCGTCCACGAGTACAAACTCTGATTGCGCGTTCCCCACCGGAATCATACGAGGTACAACCGACGGACCCTCCTTTGATGCGTCTTTGCGTGAAAATTCTTGCTGAGAAAACAAATACCGCGCTCTTCTTTTACAGATTTGTTGGTCCGAAACGCAACCGACAAGCGGTCAAATGCATCTGCTAATAGCGACTGTTCTGGTGGAAAATTTCACCGTTTGGCCCTTTCTTTGAAGTAGCTATTGTTTGACACTCCCGAAAACCGTGTGGTAACCTCCAGTCGGACTTCGGTTCCGCTTTCGAGCTTCGGTGGTCTCAAAACGCTGAAGGAGCTTTATTTACCCCGCAAAAATTTACGAATTTGGGCAAGCAGACTAGCCTTTATTTAGGTGCACCCGAAACGGAATTCAGCCTGGTTTCTCGTAAAAGGAGAAGAACGATTTGACCTTAGTGAGCTTCCCTCATTTGATAGCGCGCGTGACGTTATTTACCGCGCTTGCCGCCCCCGCGACCACCATTTTGGGACAGATACCAGCCGGTTCATCAGCTCGTACCATTCAAACAGAGGTGGAGAAGGCAGATCCAGGTGTCTCCAGGATCATTTCGAAGGCGGAAGACCATTTCCGCAAAGGCCGGCTGAATCTTGAAGACGATAAGCGCAAAGCAGCTCGCGAGGAATTCGATAGAGCGGTTGACGCTATTCTTGAATCAGGTGTCGACGTTCGCGCCAGTCAGCGTCTCCAGACTTTCTATCTGGAATTGGTTGAGCGAATCTATCGGGAAGAGGTTCCGCTCGGTCACGGAACTGCGCAGGCCACCGTCTCGGAGCTTGTGGCACAGAACGTTCAATCTCCGCCGCAGAAAACGCCTTCTCAGCAGGTTGGGTTTCTCGAGCAGAGGTTTGAGCCCTCCCCGCTCGATGAGCTCAGCAAACTTGTACTAACGCCTGACGAGCGGAATGTTTCAGGTGCGGACGTTTTGGCACTCGAGCAAGCGAAGCACAATGTCAATTTTGCATTCACGATAAATCCCTTAATTCAGCAATACATAAATTTTTATCAGGGTCGAGGCCGTTCAACGATGGAGTCGGGATTGCGGCGTTCAGGCCTGTATATGAAGCTCGCCCGTCAGGTCTTTGCCAGGGAAGGGGTACCTGTTGACATCACCTGGTTGGGTCAGGTTGAAAGCGCCTGGAAGCCAAAGGCGATGTCATGGGCGGCAGCCTCCGGACTGTGGCAGTTCATTCCAGGCACGGGGCGTGAATACGGTCTGCGCCAAACAGCTTGGATCGACGAACGTAATAGTTTCGAGCAGGCGACCAGAGCCTCAGCCCGCTATCTAAAGCATCTTGCCGCGTACTACAAAGGTAATTGGGAATTGGCGATGGCCGCCTACAACACCGGCCCCGGAAATGTCGACCGTGCGATTGCTCGCTCGGGTAGCAGGAGTTTCTGGGCCATCTATCCTTACATCGCCCAGGAAACCCGGAATTACGTTCCTAATATCCTGGCCACGATCCTAATCGCGAAGAATCCTGAAAAATACGGCTTCAAGGGTATACGCCTTGAAGCTCCCTTGTCTTATGACACCGTCCAAGTGTCCACCGCCACCAGCTTGCAGCTAGTAGCCGAGGCGACCGATTCAAGCGTTGATTATATCCGGAGCATCAACCCGGAATTAAAGCGCGACGTCACACCGCGAGGCGAGGCTTATAGCGTTCGGGTTCCAGCAGGAAAAGCCAAGCAGTTTGTTGCAGTTCTCCAGCGGATTCCGGGAGACCGGCGCGACTCTGCGCGCGTGATCTCAGTTGCGCCTGGAGAGGACTTACAGAACGTTGCCAATCGCACCGGCGTCAGCATTGCTCAACTACAAGCTATGAACAGCGGCGTGGATCTTAAATCGACTACCAAGTTGGTTGTGCCGAGCAGTTCGGTTCGTTTGACTAGCTGGCGCCGCGCAAAGCCGAGCACAACTGACCCGGCGGCGGCGGGATTGACGAAGATCCGAGCTCGCAAAGGTGACACCATCTCGCGGATCGCGGCGGCACGTAATCTGGATGCAAACGAAGTAGCGCGATTGAACGGCATGACACCGGAAATAGAATTGCGCGCCGGCCAGGAGATTAAGTTGCCGGCGACGGGTGTTGCCCCCTCACGACGTCGATAGATTTCGTTGTCAGTCCGGGCATCCTTTTCGTGCCATAACTACTAAGTGAGCGCGCTTTAGATCAACCTCGCAAAGCGCGCTCGATTCTTTTCACCGAGAATCCAAAGTACTAAGTTCTCCCATCTCATCCACAAACGGGAGCCTCACATGCTCTTCCGCACACTCTCAGCAGCCGTTTACGGCATTGATGCTGATCTTGTTGACATCGAAGTCGATTTAACTCCCGCGCGAGGTGAGTCGGACAATCTGTCGGTTACGATCGTGGGTTTGCCCGATGCCGCGGTACGCGAATCACGCGAACGCATTCGCGCCGCGATCTGCAACTGCGCGTTCTTTTTCCCCTTTCAAAAAATCACGATTAATCTGGCGCCCGCTGATGTAAGGAAGGAGGGCGCGAGTTTCGATCTGCCTATTGCCCTTGGGATCCTCGGGGCCAACGGTGACCTCGTGGAAGAAAGCAGTCTGATTCATGTGCTGTGCGTTGGCGAGCTTTCGCTCGATGGTCGAGTGCGTTCTATCAAAGGCGCGCTTCCGATTGCCATCCTGGCGCGTGAAGCTGCAATCGAACACGTGATTCTTCCCGATGAGAATGCGAAAGAGGCTGCTGTTGTCGCGGGCGTGAACGTTTACCCAGTCGCCGATTTGCGAAGCGCTGTGGAGCTGGTGGCGGCACTTCGGTCTGCCGAGCCTCCTCAACCACTGAAAATCGATCCAGCAGCGATTTTGATACAGTCCGATCATTACAGTGTCGACTTTCGTGAAGTCCGGGGACAGCTTTCCGCCAAGCGAGCGTTGGAGGTTTCCAGCGCTGGCTCGCACAATATCCTCCTCATTGGCCCTCCAGGCTCTGGCAAGACAATGCTTGCCAAGCGCCTCCCAACAATTCTTCCCCCGTTGGAATTTGAAGCAGCGTTGGAGTTAACGAAGATTCATTCGGTAGCGGGAATGACCGGCCGCGCCGGGCTGGTGACAGAACGCCCTTTTCGTTCCCCTCATCACACAATCAGCGACGCCGGATTGATTGGTGGGGGTGCCATTCCGCGTCCCGGCGAGGTTTCTCTGGCGCATCAAGGTGTGTTGTTTCTGGACGAGCTGCCCGAATTTGATCGCAGCGTGTTGGAAGTATTGCGCCAGCCTCTCGAAGATCAGAAGGTAACCATTAGCCGGGCCGCGATGTCCCTTACTTTTCCCGCTTCATTCATGTTAGCAGCGGCTATGAATCCCTGTCCATGTGGTTTCTGGAACGACCCAACGCGCGAATGTCGCTGCACCCCGCTGCAGATTCAACGCTATGTGGGCCGCATTTCCGGACCGCTGCTTGATCGCATCGACATCCATGTGGACGTGCCGGCGGTGAAGTTTCGCGAGTTGACGGGCGACCCGCCACCTGGAGCAGAAAGCTCCGCAGAAATTCGCGAGCGGGTTATTCATGCCAGAGAACGCCAGCGCCAACGGCTGGCGGGCGAAAAAATATTCTCCAACGCTGCCATGACGCCCCGGATGATCCGGCGCCATTGCCGGATCGATGCCGAGAGCGAGCAGATGTTGGAACGTGCAATGACGCGGCTGGGCTTGTCAGCGCGCGCTTATGACCGCATCTTAAAGGTCAGCCGCACCATAGCAGACCTCGAAGGTTGCAACGAAATCCGATCCACTCATGTCGCCGAAGCCGTTGGTTATCGTTCCTTAGACCGCACCTATTGGACGTGACTTGCTGCCCCGCGGCGACATGGCCCTCATGTAGAGTTTGATGGCGACGAACGTGGTCTAGTTTTGAGTCCATTAATACTCCAGCCCCTCCGTGCCCCTAATCCGAAACCTTAAAGATGAACTCTACTTCCGGACTTGAAATGACCAATACCATGATGCTGCCGGGCTTGTCAGCGCGCGGTTATGACCGTATTCTGAAGGCACGCCGCACAATTGCAGATCTTGACGGGGCGCAGGAGATCCGACCCGCTACATAGCCCAAGCTGTGGATTACCGCTCCCTGGACCGCGCATATTGGATTTGAGCCAGGGCGAGGGCGAAAGTGTTGATGCGGCTGCAGAAAACAGTAACTTTTAACCGGGTAAAAGGCAACGACGCGCTCTAAGCGCCGCATCACAACCGCGTCGAGGGTACCTGATAGCTTCACGCTGTTCCCGCGCCGGGAATTCGTGAGAAAAGGTACCGCCCCCTTGAAATATCGCGGAACGTGATAGTCGTGAATATAAGCAGTAAGGTGACCTGGTTCCTTAGTCGCTTGCCCAAATAAACGAACACGTGACCGCAGCCGAAACCGAGACGCAACCAGTAGCCGATTACGGCCTGACGCAGCGAGCTTCGCAAGGCGACATGGGAGCCTTCGAGGAGCTCTATCAGCGCCATAATCGTCGAGTTTACTCTCTTTGTTTGAGGATGACGGGTAACGTTTCTGAGGCAGAGGACCTGGCCCAAGAGGTCTTCATTCAGCTCTTTAGAAAAATCGGAAGCTTTCGTGGCGAATCGGCCTTTACCACCTGGCTGCACCGGTTAACTGTTAATCAGGTCTTGATGCACTTCCGCAAACGCGGAGTCAAGATGGAGCAGACCACCGAGGACGGTGAGACACCGATACAGATAGTCAAAGGCACTGAAAACCCCAACGCAATGCCGGTTGTCGACCGCATTGCGCTCGACAGAGCCATCTCGCAACTGCCGCCTGGGTATCGTACGGTCTTCACTCTTCACGACATTGAAGGACACGAACACGAAGAGATTGCGCGTATGCTCGGCTGCTCAGTAGGGACCTCGAAGTCACAACTGCACAAGGCGCGAATGAAGTTACGGGGACTGCTCAGGCAACAGAAGACGAAGGAGTAGCTTCCAAGAAAGCTCGCCAGGTTTACAAAGGAAACCTGAACGAGCAAAGCGGAGCGAGTTTCTTGAAACGCTCTCCCCAAATGAAATGAATTGAATGTCAGTTTTCCTTGACTGCTCGGAACCAAACGCCACGCAGGGGTAGTCCCAAGTTCATGAGCATTCGCGTGGAAGGTCAGAGGTTGTAAGACAAATGAACTGCGAAAAGTGCCAAGAACTAATTGGAGACCTGGTTGATGGTGGGCTGAGCGGCGAGGATGAATCAAACCTAAGTTTGCACCTCGACGAGTGTCTCGCCTGCGGCGATGTGCGCAACGACCTCCAAGCAATCGTTGCCTTTTGCCGAAATCATCGCGGAGAACATATCGCTCCACCCAATGCGGATGGCCTGTGGCTTCGCATTCGCAACGTGATCGAAGCGGAACCGCAGATGGCAGACAAGGCGGCAACACGACCGCCAGCCAGGAGCCTCTGGTCCGCCTGGATGAGTCGCAGCTGGGAACTCTCGATGCCGCAGCTCGCGGCGTCTGCGGCCGCGATAGTTTTGGCCGTCTCGCTGGGTACCGCACTTGGTTTGCGTCGTTGGGACAACGCCCGACAAACGGGAGCGGTGGCGTCGTCACCACGCTTTGAAGCCGCAACGCTTGTCCGCGATCGCATGTGGCAACAGCAGCAGGCTATTAACTACTGGAACCGGCGCGTGGAGACGAACAAAGCACGCTGGAATCAAGGTATGCGCGATACCTTTGAACGTAATTTGATGGTCATCGATCAGGCTGTCACCGATTCAGTCAACGAGTTGAACCGGGATCCCCACGACGAAGTTTCTGAAGAAATGCTTAACGCCGCCCTAAATGAGAAACTGGCGTTGCTAAGGGAGTTTTCAGATCTATAGCCCGGTTGGCGAGTTTTGTATTAGGTTTCCCCACAGTCAGTAAAAATTTTCTATTGAAGAGCCCCGCACAAATGAGTATCAGACTGTTGTCAACGCCCCTCAGATTCTCTGGCACGCACATTTTCACAGCCCTTGTCGTTTTTGCCGTCCTCCATTTGGTTTGCTCACCTGCAGCACACGCTCAGAATCGTGTTTCCAAGCGTTTCCCTGCCGGAAAGAACGTCCGTGTGGAACTCAAGAATATCTCCGGAACTATAACGGTTGAGTCCTGGAATCGGGACGAGATCAAGATCATGGCTCTGTTGGAAGCCCCTAACGCCAATGTGACCCCCAAGCTGATGGGCGACTGTGTTTCTATCGATGTCATGGGTGACAATCGAGGCCGTGGCGACGTTGGCGAGGTAAATTTCAGGATCCAGGTCCCGCAGAATGCTTCGGTTGATATCGAGACGCGACGGGGAGATATCACGGTCAGCAATATCCGCGGCGGTCTCGTGCGGGCTTACATTTCTACCGAAGGGGATATCACTCTTATGGGCATCACCGCCGCGCAGGTGCTGGCCCAAAATACTATCGGGGATATTTTTTTCGATGGAGGTTTTTCGCGAGGGGGCACATACCAATTCCAATCTGCGAAAGGAAACATTAGCGTACGTATTCCCTCAGATTCTGCCTTCCGACTCATGGCGGCCGCGCCGACAAAGAAAATCGCGCTGGGCGAGTTTTGGAACAACGGCTTTAAGACATTGGGTAACGGTAGGAAATTCGTAGGCGATGTGGGCGATGGTCGTTCATCCGTTATGGTGAAAACCTTCCAGGGCAGTATCACCTTTCTTCGTCGCTAAGCAGCAACGCAAAGTGAGTACTTTCGATGCGGACGGACGACTTGATCTAAAGGATTGATAACGTCCGCATTGATTCTTAAGTTAGGGGCGTCTCGGGGGCGGTTGTTACTATGCGAGCCTGAGCCGTAGTTCCTCATCGGCGTCACATCCGGCACCATCTTGCGCCGGTTCGCAATGGACCGCGGTTGTCGCAAGTCGTAGAGACAAATTTGGATCCGATCGGGCCTTACAGTCATTTAGGGTTGAACGCCAAAGAGGATTGCCACTCAACGTCAGAACCGAGGGGCGGTAGCGACCGGGTGTGGAACGCCTCACTCAAGCGATGTGGAATCACTAGTCATTATCCGGTCGAGTGGTCTCGTGACTTGGACCCGGTCGCTACCGCTTCTCGGTTCTGACGTTGAGTGCGCCATTGTACGTCGTCCGCAGGGAGGGCTCGGATGTGTGCCGGTTTTCTAACATGACCTCAAATTCCAGATTCAAGGTCGGCTTTCGCATTGCAGCTCTCACCGTACTCGCCTCCAATGCGTTGATATCCGCATCGGTGGCACAGCAGAGAGAGACCCCAGCCGCTGCGCCCTTGCTGACACGCACTGCCGCCAGGCATGAGACGCGGCGGCTAGGGTATGGCAGTACCGTCACGATCGTAGGAGCTCCGCAAGGATCTATCACTGTCGAGGGGTGGCCCCAGAGCGAGGTTCAAATTACGGCTCACGTCGAACTGCGCGCCGAAACCGAAGAAGATCTAGATCGCCTGGCCGTGGTCAATGGCTGGGTGCTGGATAACGACGTCAATCACCTGAGCATCCTGAGCACCGGAACTCACGACAAAGTTTTCATGCGCCGGGTGGCAAAAAACTTTCCCAAGAAACTACTCGGCCTTCCCTGGAAAATCGACTACCGGATTCGCATACCTATGGCCACTGATCTCGAGATCAACGCGGGGCGTGGCCCCATTACGCTAAGTGGAGTTGAAGGGGCGATTACCTTAACCGCCACGGAAGGCGAGATTCAGATGACTCTCACATCCGGAACGGTCAACGCAACGGTGGCCTCCGGACGAATTAATGTCAGAATCCCAACGCGTAGCTGGCGAGGCGCCGGAGCAGATCTTCGGGTTGCTGCGGGAGACTTAAACGTAGAACTGCCGGCGGGTTTCAATGGCGACATTGATGCTGACGTTTTACGGACTGGTCAGATAAGTGACATGTTTTTGGCGCTAGCGTCTCGTCAACGGCCCGGGATCACCGAGCGGGTGATCAGAGCTCGTGCCGGTGCAGGCGGCGCGTTCTTCAAGTTTACCGTAGGCGATGGGACGATTCGTATTAGAAAGTTAGTAGTGAGCGAGCCGTGATTGCCAATTGCCGATTGCCGATTGCCGATTGCTCATTTCGTTTGACCAAGTGCACCGGGACGAAAGCATTGGCCCGGCTGAAAGATTCGTGGGACTAATAGTGGCTCCGAGTAAACTGCCGGTCAGCAACTAGCACTCAATTCGCCGCGAGCAGCAATCGGCAATCGGCAATCGGCAATTGGCAATGACCCCCTTGTCACTGTACTCTCTGACCCCATCATGACAGTCAAATCAGATCGTTGGATCCGCCGAATGGCAGAGCAACATCAGCTCATTTCTCCTTTTGAGCCCAATTTAGTTCGCAATATTGAGGGCCGGCGCGTAATTTCCGCCGGTGCTTCGAGCTATGGGTACGACATGCGACTTGCCGATGACGGCTTTCGGATCTTTTCACCCATCCACGGCCGCGAGATCGATCCCAAGGCTTTCGATGATGAATCATTGGTAGAGCCGCCGTTACGGACTGCCGAAGATGGGTCAAAATACTACCTGCTTTCCCCCCATTCTTATGCGCTTGGGGTGACAATGGAAACCTTTCACATGCCGCGCAATGTGACCGGGATCGCAATGGGTAAATCTACCTATGCGCGAGCCGGCTTGCTAGTAAATACGACACCGTTGGAAGCGGGATGGGTAGGACGTTTGGTAGTTGAGCTCGCCAATCTCGCGGATCTGCCGCTGCGCATCTACGTCAACGAGGGGATCGGACAGGTGGTTTTTCTGGAGTCAGACGAAGAGTGTGACGTTTCCTATAAGGATCGGGGGGGCAAGTATCAGGGCCAGACCGGACTTACCTATTCAAAACTCTAAGTTCCTTTAAAAGCTAGCTTTTAGCTACTCCGTCACTAGATCCTAAGTCGCAAAACTCCGACATTTGTGAGTTTCCTCGGAGCCTGTTTGGTGCTTCACTGCCCGGGTCGAAAAGTGAAAGTAAGGGTTTTGTGACATTCTCGGCACTCTGTCGGGTTCCTAAAGTCAGATGATAAATTTGGCGTGAGTGCCGAGTATCAGATTCACGGCCTACACAGGCAACCCGGCGCTAGGGCGCGACATCGCTAGTAAAGAACCCCAGGTGAATGATTCACCGCCCGGTTAATTTCCCACTCTCCTTTAGACTCAAGCCCCCTAAATCGCAGGCCCCCAGGTAACCGTTTATGCGTGACTTCTTCGGCTCGAATTTTGAACAGAATCCCATTTTGGAGGTATTCGACAGATGAGAATTATCTTTAAAACATTTGGCGCCACGATACTACTGGCGCTGATTTATGTTGCCGCCACTACTTCGGTAATGGCTCAGCGCCAGTACCGCGACAGTGACACCAATATGCGAACTCTGATCCAGCGCATTGAAACGCGTTCAGATACTTTCAGCAGAACGCTGGAGAACGCGCTGGATGGTAGCCGTTTAAACAACACAGATCGGGAAGACGAGATCAACAGGCTAGTAAGGGACTTTGAATATGCCGCTGACCAGTTGAAAACCCGTTTTGAGAGCAGACAATCCACTTCAACGGATGCCCGCGCGGTCCTGGACAAGGCGGCACTAATCAATAGCTTTTTGATGAACAATCGACTCGAGACTCGAGTCGATCAGGATTGGCGATTATTACAATCCGATCTTGATCTGCTTGCACGTGCCTACTACATCAACGACTGGCGCTGGAATACTGGCGCCATCAACACAGGTACCGCCGTTGGCTATCAATTGAGTGACGCAGAATTACGTCAGCTAGCCCGACGCATCAACAACCGAACCCTTCGGTTTAGCCGCAGTCTGCGCATGGCCCTAAACAGAAGCAGCATTGATGGTACCTCTGAAGAGGATGAGGCGAGCCGGAACTTGATCGCGTTGGAGTCTGCGACTAATCAACTGGCGATTCGGATTAACACGCGTCGGTTCACACAATCCGATGTTCGCAACGTGTTAGAACGGGCAACTCCCTTGAATTCATTAATGGTTAACCATGAGTTCAACGCCGGCGCCAAGCAAGATTGGACCATGTTGAAGCAAGATCTCGACCAACTTTCCAGCGCCTCTAACATTGCCTGGCACTCGAACACCGGCTCGATGCCGGGTGGGCCCATCTATAGCGGCGACGGCGAATTAACGGGAACCTACCGACTGGATACATCGCGCAGCGCCGATGTGCGACGGACCGCGGAGAATGCCACTCGGAACTTGCCTGATTCCCAGCGCCAGCGAGTTTATGATTCCTTATTAAGACGACTCGATTCGCCTGAGACTATGGCGATTGAACGGCGCGGGAACACCGTCTCGATAGCCTCATCGCGGGCATCTCGAATCAGTTTTGTTGCTGATGGACGTGAGCATGTGGAAACAACTCCAAATGGCGGCTCTGTCCGTGTGCGAGCCAGTTTCTCCGGCGATCAGTTGAACATCGTCAGGACGGGTGATCGGGCGCAGGACTTTACCGTCACTTTCGATCCCACGGATAGCGGTCGTCGGTTGATGGTGACGCGCCGGCTCTACTCAGATCAAATTAGTCAACCGGTGACTGTCATATCGTATTACGACCGTACTTCCGACGTTGCCCAGTTAGACATGAGCACCGGTACTTCCGACTATCCCCAGGGGACTGCCAGTGGTGAGTTCGTCATACCAAATGGAACTCAACTAGTCGCAGTTCTGAATTCTAATCTCTCAACCAATACGGCGCGTGACAATGAGCGGTTTACGATGAGCGTTCGTTCGCCCGCACAGTATGATGGTGCGACCATTGAAGGCTACCTGACGAATGTCAATCGCAGTGGGCGCGTAACGGGGCGGTCTGAGATGACACTCAACTTCGACACGATTCGACTGCGTGATGGTAGAAGTTATAAATTCGCAGGGATTGTCGAAACAGCTCGCACTCCTGAAAATGAGACAGTTCGGGTCGATAATGAGGGGGCGGTTCGCGAAAACGATCAGACCGGCCGCACTATTCAACGCACCGCGATTGGAACGGCGTTGGGCGCTATCATCGGCGCAATTGCCGGCGGCGGTAAAGGCGCGGCGATCGGCGCGGTACTAGGCGCCGGGACCGGTGCTGGCTCGGTTTACGTGCAGGGTCGTGAGGACCTGGAGCTGACAACCGGGACTGAATTTACCATCAGAGCGAGTGGCCCGCGGTAGGCCGCTCACTATTCGACGTAAGTTAAGCACGCGTTAGTACAGCGAAGTCCGGACGGTGAGTTTTATTCGCCGTCCGTTTTTTTGCGCGTTAATTCAAGACAATCTCAACCGGCTGAGGCAGTCGTTCACCTAGCAAAGTTAGTCTTTGCGGGTTTGTCACCGGTTCCTTGTTTGGTGTTTGAAAGAAGAGAAAGCCCTGACGGCGAGGGTCGGCGGCCGACAACGGTACTTTTAGGTCGATAGCGTAGGCGGTAAACTCCTGTTCAAATTGTTTGCGGGAACTTGGATTGTAGACATAGACGTCATTCGCCTTCAGGATTCGCGAAATTGCCTGCTTGGGAGAGAGTAGCTTCCACTCGTTGCCTTCGCCGTCGCGCAAGAGAAACCGCGCGCGTTTGATTTCCACAGGCACACCACTCTCATGTACGACCTCTACCCGCAGCGGCAGTACGCCAGCCAACCCAAGATTCGCTTCGAACAGCTCCTGGCCCTCTTCGTCACTGAACAGAGGCGCAACTTTTATTGTGACGCCACCAGCGCTGGCGCTTTTAACTGCGCCGGTAAGGGGCGGCAGTTCCACGATCGGTTTGACCCTAAAGAGCGCGCCCCCGCAGGAGCTTACAAACACGGCGCAGAAAACCAACAAACCTACGTTTCTGGATCTGAAAATTTTTCTTGGCCGGCGTTGGGTCACGGGCGCAATCTCTCACGCTGGTCTGCGAACTGTCAATGTTGACGTGCTATAGACTTTAGTCTGTGATTTATCTTGGCGATAAAACGACACTTGGAGCCTGTGAACCTTAGAATCACAGACTGAAGTCTGTGCTACTATGGCGCGCAAAAATATGATTAGACCGTTCCGCGGTGTTCATCCTCAAATTCAGCCCAATTCCTACGTCGATCCGAGTGCGCAGATAATCGGAGACGTTCACATAGGTGAAGAGTCGTCTGTCTGGTGTAACGCGGTATTGCGTGGCGACATGTATTACATTCGCATCGGCGACCGCACTAATGTGCAGGATAACAGCGTTATCCACACGCGCACCGGCACCCATCCCACTATTTTGGAAGACGAAGTCACCATAGGACACAGTGTAGCCCTGCATGGATGCTACGTTGAGCGCGGATCTCTAATTGGAATCGGTTCCATTGTCCTCGACGATGTCCGAGTCGGCGCGCAATCACTAATCGCCGCGGGTTCTTTGCTGTCACCGAGGACGATCATTCCACCACGTTCCCTGGTGATGGGCATACCGGCGCGGGTAAAGCGCACACTTACGGAGGAGGAAGTTGCAGGGCTCGACTTGTTTTGGCAGAACTATGTTCAGTATTCGAGGATTTATAGGGAGGAGCCGTCTCAAGGGGGAATGCGCGCATGGAACGAGTGAAAACCCAACCAGCGCGCGGCATGCGCGACTTTCTTCCTGCGGATGTGCGACGCCGTGAATATATCATTGGCGTGATAAAGGAAGTCTACGAGCGTTACGGCTTTGAGCCGCTGGAAACGCCGGCAGCAGAGAATATCGAGACGCTAATGGGGAAATATGGGGAAGAAGGTAATCAGCTCATCTATAAGATTCTCAAGCGCGGCGTTCATGAGAGCTCGGGCGAGGCTGATCTTGCCCTGCGTTACGATCTGACCGTACCCTTCGCTCGCGTAGTAGCCGAATACCGCGACCATCTGCCGAAGTTTTTCAGGCGCTATCAAATTCAGCCGGTTTGGCGGGCTGACCGGCCTGCCCGCGGAAGGTTTCGCGAGTTCTATCAGTGCGACGTTGATGTCATCGGCTCGCGCTCGATGGTGGTGGAGACCGAACTGATCGCGGCGGCAAGTGAAGCCCTGGATAAGCTTGGCTTCAATGACTTCGTCGTGAGGTTGAATCACCGCGAAGCGCTGACCGGCCTTCTTGCCAGCGCGGGGGTGCCGCTCCAACACCACGAAGGGACACTGGTGGCTCTCGATAAACTGGACCAGGTCGGGCGCGAAGGTGTCGCGAAGGAGCTAACTGAACGCGGCATAACCGAAGGCGCCGGCAAACGCCTTCTCGATTTCTTTAGCGAACTGGCATCGCTTGAGCACGCGGCAGACATTGCCGTCAGTGAAGATCTTGCGGCCAAACGGCAAGCGCTTAACTCCGCGATTCTGGGCCGTCTGGTTGAGTTTGTAGGAACGAACGAGAAGGGCGCAAAGGGCATTGAGGAGTTGCGTTCGATCCTCGAGTATGCGGCGGCGTCTGGGGTCGCGGAACGGATTAAACTCGATCCAAGCCTGGCGCGCGGTCTCTCGTATTACACCGGAGCGATTATTGAGATCAACGTGAAGGATCTGGCCGGCAGCCTTGGCGGTGGTGGTCGTTACGACAATCTGATTGGCATGTTTTCTGGTCAGGACCTGCCGGCGTGTGGCTTCTCGCTCGGCGTCGAGCGGATTATTGTCGTGATGACGGAGCGAGAGATGTTTCCGCCCCAGGTCGTAGTCTCACCCGCCGATGTAATGGTCACTCTTTGGAACGAGGATTCGATCAGCGATTCAGTAGCGCTGGCCCATGAATTGCGCGCATCGGGATTGCGGGTCGATCTCTATCCTGAGGCCGACAAACTTGGCAAGCAGTTCAAGTATGCTTCGGAGCGCGGAATTCCAGCGGTAGTCGTGCTCGGGGACTACGAGAAAGCGTGTGGTGAAGTGGCCATTAAGGACATGCGTACGGGAGCACAAAGGGCGGTGAAGCGAGATGCGGTTGCCTCTTCAATCCGCACGGCGGCGAACTAATATGTCAGCAGGTATTGTCGACTTTCATCACGTGAATGTGACCGTGCCACGCGCGCTCGAGCAGGCTGCGAAAGACTTCTATTGCACAAGTCTCGGTCTCGAAGAAGTAGTCAAGCCCGAAGCGTCGCGCGGACGCGGGGGGGCGTGGTATCAAATTGGCAGCATGCAATTGCATCTTTCGCTGGCAGACGGTACCGACGAACAGTCGAGCACCCGACATGTCTGCTTCGTGGTTGAGGATCTCCAACGAGCTCAGGACTACCTGGCATCTGCGGGAGTCGAGATCTTACCTGATCCGCGTCCGGTTCCTGGTACTCAGCGCTTTTATGTTCGTGATCCGGGTGACAATCTGATCGAGATTGCCCAACGAAAGACTGCTTAGCCGCCTAGTCGACAAGGCGGCTCGTTCCTGTCAGAACGGCGAGCGGTAGCGACCCGGTCTCAACCTTCTGAAGGAACCTGGCGCCCCAGATCAGACCGGTTCGCTACCGCTCGCCGTTCTGACAGTTGGCATTTAATATCGTCACATGCTGGATAATCTCGAGAACTTACAGCGCACACATTCCTGTGGAGCGCTGCGCAAAGAAGACGTCGGCAAAAAAGTTACCTTGATGGGCTGGGTGGCGCGGCGGCGCGACTTTGGAGAACTCACTTTCGTCGATCTCCGCGACCGCGACGGTTTAACTCAAGTCGTGTTCAATGCCGAAAGCTCCCCGGAAGCGCACGCTAAGGCCAAGGACGTCCGCGGTGAATATGTCATCGCTGTGGTAGGCGAAGTCGTGTTGCGTGATGAAGGTGCGCACAATTCAAAACTCGCTACGGGCGAGGTGGAAGTACAAACTCGCGAGCTTTACATTTTCAACGATGCGCGCACGCTGCCGTTTCAACTGGATGCGTCGCCGGACGCTTTAGCAAGCGAAGACCTGCGCTTGAAGTATCGCTATCTGGATTTGCGCCGACCTCAGCTCCAGTCAAATCTAAAGCTGCGGCATCAGGTAGTGGGCGAGATTCGGCGCCACATGGACGAGCAAGGATTCCTTGAAATCGAGACTCCCAATCTGATCAAGTCCACGCCCGAGGGTGCGCGCGACTACATCGTTCCCTCCCGCATCCAACCGGGTAAGTTTTTTGCGTTGCCCCAATCACCGCAGCTTTTTAAACAGATCTGCATGGTTGCGGGTCTGGATAAATACTTCCAAATTGCGCGTTGTTTTCGTGACGAAGACCTGCGTGCTGACCGTCAGCCTGAGTTTAGTCAACTCGATGTTGAGTTGAGTTTTGCCACGCCAGAACAGGTCTATGCATTAATTGAGGAATTATTTGCTCGGGTATTTCGTTTGGTCGGCGCTGACTTGCCGGCGCCTTTTCCCAGGCTCAGTTTTGCGGAAGTCATGCAGCGGTATGGTTCTGACAAACCCGATCTGCGCATTCAAGGCATGGAGCTGCGAGATTTATCTCCGGCGCTGAAAGGAACCACATTCGCTCCCTACGCTTCAGCCCTGGCGACCGGCGGCCAGGTGCGGGGAATTGTCGTGGGCGGAGGGGCAGGGCTTTCCCGCAAGACTCTTGATGAGCTGCAGGAATTTGTAAAGCGCTATGGAGCATCGGCACTCGGCTCGATCCGGTTGGGCGATGAAGTCTCTTCCTCTTTGCTCAAAGCATTAGGGGCTGATGTCGTGACAACTATGGCGCAGACGGCTGGCGCCCAGAAAGGTGATGCTGTCTTAATCGTCGCGGGAAAGCCAAAAGCCGTTACTGCCAGTCTGGGCGCGTTAAGAAATGAAGTAGCGGGCCGACTGAAACGTATTCCCGAGAGTGTCTTCGCGCCCTTGTGGGTCACCGAGTTTCCCATGTTTGAATACCACGAGGATGATGGGCGCTATTACGCAATGCATCATCCCTTTACGTCCCCGGTTGACTCAGACGTGTTGCTGTTTGAGCGAGCTGTCAACAGTGGCGAATCGGATCTGCTAAGAGGGATACGGGCCAAAGCTTACGATGCAGTAATCAACGGAGTGGAAGTGGCCGGCGGGTCGATTCGGATTCACCGGCGTGACGTTCAGGATATCGTATTCAAGGCTCTGGGTATGTCGAAAGAAACGGCGCGCGAGCGCTTTGGGTTCTTCCTGGAAGCCCTCTCGTACGGTACCCCGCCGCATGGCGGTATTGCTTCGGGTATTGAACGGCTCCTGATGGTGCTGGTGCCCACGGACAACATCCGCGATGTGATGGCGTTTCCAAAAACTGCTTCCGCGGCTGATTTGATGATTGATGCGCCTGGGGAAGTGGATCCAAAACAATTGGAAGAACTGCACCTTAGAGTAGTGCAGGACGATGAGTTTCGTTCAGGTGAATGATCACCCTTCGGACCGCACAGCTAGAAGAGATTTTCGCGCATGCGCAGGAGGCCACGCCGTTCGAGTGCTGTGGTTTGATCGGAGGCGCTAATGATCGCGCCACCTCCATCCATCCGCTGCGCAATGTGGCCAGCAAGCCCCAGATAGCTTACGAGGCAGCCCCAGAAGAACTCTTTGCCGCTCAAAGGCGGATGCGGGAGCGCGGTGAACAGCTTCTGGCTATCTATCATTCCCATCCGCGCTCGATGGAACCGGTGCCTTCTGAGACTGACGTACGACTCGCATACTATCCGGCGGCGATCTACCTGATCCTAGGACTGGGTGGGGTAACGCCGATCATGCGAGGCTATCGGATTTCTGAACGCGACAAAACTTGGCAGCAGGTTGAGTATGCTGTGGCGGACGAGTAAGATTGGAACCGCACCGGGGAAACTGTCGTAAAGATTTTCGGTCATGGAGATAAAAAAAACCAAGTACGACACCAACCCACTCGATCCGGATTATGTGAGACAAACGGAGGAGGTGTGGAGTGGAGACGACGGCGGGCCGGGTACGCGGGAAGTGAAAGGAGCTACCCGCGAGGTGGGTTCGTCCTCAAACGAAAGCGCGCGGAGTAACGTATATTCCGAGGCGCCGACCAGAACCTTCGATACGCCGCCAGTCGAGTCTCCTTATCCTTCAGTATTTGTGCCCCCAACTCATTCACCGCCGACGCCCTATCAAGCCAATCCCTACCTCCCGCCGCAAGTTAATCTAAAGCCTACCTCGCGCCCGGTGGCAGGGATAGCACTACCTGAAAAATGGGCGACGATTCTGCCCTACGCACCTTTCTACATTGGCGTCGTTGCGTCTCTGGTGGAATTATTTCTGGTGCCCAGAAAGGAATTGAAAGTTCGGTTTCACGCCGCGCAGGGGTTGGCTCTGCACATCGCAATCCTGGTGGTCCAAACCCTTTTTAGCGTTGTCGGAGCGATAACCGACAGCTCGATAGGTGGATCCCTCTTCAGTATCGCCGCGACTATCTTCCTGATTATTTCAATGATTCGCGTGTGGAAAGGCGAGCCCCACCGCATCCCCCCCGTTAGTGAGCCTGCCCGATGGCTCAACGAGCGCATCGAGCGTAACAAGAGTTAACCATTGCTTGGCACCCCCATTGCTAGTATGAATGGCGGAGGCTGCAAACCGTCGTGCTCTGAAAACTCTGATGTGAAACCGTCCTGGGACGGTGTATCAGTGTTACGATTTGGTGCACGTGGGTGGTTTGGTAGGCCAGCCTAAACCTGGCTTTTACAGGAGTAAACCCGCGCCAAGGTTAATTCATCAAACGCTTCGGCCAATCCCGTCCTCTCCCAAAGGCCGCAGCAGCATTAACCGATAAGTTTCAAGACGGAGGGAGAAAATGATTAGAAACAATTACCGCAGAACACGTATGTTGATCGCGTTTGCAGTATCGGCCATCTTTTTGATGCCGGTGTCTATATTTCCACAGACCAAGCTTACCCTTCACAGTAACAAGTACAGTGTTCAGGATGATATTAAGCTGGGTCGGCAGGCGGCCGCCGAGGCGGAACAGCAGTTTCCATTACTGCGCGATGGCGATGTGCAAAGTTATGTCGAACGCGTTGGCAATCGCTTAGTGGCGGCTATACCGTCTCAATTTCAGCATCCGGGATTTCGATACTACTTTCGCGTTATCAATGCACGCGATATAAACGCCTTTGCCCTTCCGGGTGGCCCCATGTATATCAATCGTGGAATGATTGAAGCAGCTCGCCGCGAAGGCGAGATGGCCGGCGTTATGGCCCACGAGATCAGCCACGTGGCTCTACGTCATGGTACGGCACAAGCTACGAAAGGTCAGAAGTATGGTCTGCTCGCGGGAATTCTGGGAATTGGTGGACAGATTCTCGGTGGACCAGCGGGAGCCGCCGCACAAGTGGCCAGCCAGGGCGTCGGAGTTTATTTTCTAAAGTTCAGCCGGGAATATGAAACCGAGGCGGACATTCTGGGCGCACAGATCATGGCCCGCGCCGGTTACGAGCCACGCGACCTGGCGGCGATGTTCCAGACGATCGAACGTCAGGGGGGCGGCAGCAGTGGAGGGTTTTTAAGCAGCCATCCAAGTCCAAAGAATCGCTACGCGCGCATCAACCAGGAAGCCCAGTATCTGCGGGTGCAAAATCCCATCCGCGATAGCGGAGAATTTGCCAATATCCAAGCCAGGTTGCGGGGACAGGGAGCCGCGCCTTCCATGGCTGAGATAGCACGCAGCGGCCAGCGCTACCCTGCGGAAGGCGGAGGGAATTATCCGCAGGATGCGCCGGGTGGCCGGGTAGATTTTCCATCCACGCGCTATCGCAGTTACAACGAACTAGGATTTCTGACGGTGAGCGTGCCCGACAACTGGAGAAAGTTGGGCGACAACAACTCCGTCTGGTTTTCTCCAGAAGGTGGTTATGGTCAGTACCAGAACCAGGCAGTTTTCACTCATGGGGCTAATTTTGGTGTTTCCCAAACTCAGAGTCGCAACCTGCGACAGGCGACCCAGGAGTTGATTAACAGCCTGGCGCAGGGAAATCGCAGTTTACGCCAATCGACAAACTTTCAACAGGTCACGGTGTCGGGTCGCACAGGCTTGAGTGCCGGGCTAACCAACGTAAATGAGGCCACTGGTCAGACCGAGACGATAACTCTGATCACGACCCAATTGCGGAACGGCGCTCTATTTTACATGGTTGCTGTCGCTCCACAGAGTGAAGCGCGAAGTTTTTCTTCTGCCTTCAATAACATTCTTCGCTCGGTTCGGGTAAGCGACTAACGCCGCGCGTCGGCTTCCAAAGGGTCGCCTCCCAGCGGCCTTTGTTTCATAAATCATTAGCCGCGGATTAACGCGGATGACGCGCGAATCTGAAAAAGCGTGACAGCAAAGCGCGCAAGCCAAAAGCCGGAACTCATTTAATCCTATTGGTCATGACTTGATCCGCGTTCATCCCGCAAATCCGCGGCTCGTTCTGCTTTTACTTTCGTGCCTCCTGCCGGATTGGCTATTGCTTATTGGTCTTCGCCTCCTGCCAGAGAGATTCAAGTTCTTGAAGTGTTGCCGATGTGAAATTCTGGTCGCGCACCTGCAAGTGGGCTTCAATATGACCAAAGCGTTGACGAAACTTTCTATTGCTTAGTTTCAAAGCCGCTTCCGGCTCAACCTGAAGGTGACGGGCAATATTTGTTACCGCAAAAAGCAGGTCCCCGATCTCTTCCCGCACACTTGTATGATCTGCTTCCGACTTTGAATCAGCATGGACCTTAATTGCCTCCTGCAGTTCGCTGATCTCCTCTTGCACTTTCACGAAGATGTCTTCAACTGTTTCCCAGTCAAATCCCACGCGCGCCGCTTTGGTCGACAGTTGATAGGCTTCGATCAGGGCGGGAACCTTTGTGGAGACGCCATCAAGTATTGACTTTGGCTTAGCCGTGTCCGAGTTGTTGGCCGTTCTCTTCTCCCTGGCCTTAATGGCCTCCCAATTGCGAAGCACTTCGGTCGTCGTTGCGGCACTCGCGTCGCCAAAGACGTGCGGATGTCTGCGGACCATTTTTGCGTGCACTGTATCGGTGACGTCATCAATTGTGAAGTCGCCACATTCGCCGGCAACTTGCGCGTAGAAGATTATCTGAAAAAGCAGGTCGCCGAGTTCATCACACAGATCCGCCGGGTGACCCTGGCGCGCCTCCTCGACTGCTTCAAACGCTTCGTAAGCTTCTTCCAGAAGCATCGGCGCGAGCGTCGCATAAGTCTGTTCGCGGTCCCACGGGCAGCCGGCAGGCGAGCGCAGTTGTGTCATCAGCATAACCAGGTCGTTAAATGTGGCAGGCATGGAAACTAGTCTAAGCAGGCTGCTGAAAAAGGGAAAGTGTACGCGAATATGCGGCGTCTTGTCGCCGCTTTCCCTTTGACGCACGCTTCGCTCTGGTATAGCCTCGGACGCGTTTCGCTAGCATGCAATTCTCGTCGGTAACCAGGCAATTTTGAACCGGTCGCAATCCCAGTCCCCAATCAAAACGATTGCTCTAGGCTCGGACCGCGCTGCCAAGATCATGGCAGTCCGCGCGTGTGTGGCCCGTATAGCCAAGATCGATTCCTCCTGGTCCGAAGCCAACGTCGTGGCGCGTGCCGTAACCACAAATGCTCCGGCGATGCCCTTAACCGACTGGGAGCTTATGCAGGGAGCACGGGAGAGAGCTCTGGCAGTCCGCGACCTGCTTCGCGGCCAACGTCTGGAAGCCGAGATTTATGTCGGACTCGAGGGAGGGTTCCACTCGATATCGATCGAGGGCGAGTGGCATACGTTTCTACGCGGATGGGCCTACGCCACTGATGGCAAAAGAGGATGGTTCGGTTCCTCACCATCGATTTCAGTCCCGGCTAAAATTGTGAAGAGTGTGATCGAAGGCCGCCAGGAACTAGGATGGGTGATCGATGAAGTGGCTGGCAAGCGCGACGTGCGCAGCCGTCAGGGCGCGTGGGGGGTGCTCACGTGCGACCTCGTAACCCGGTCAATGAGTTTTGAGCTGGCGCTGATTGCCGCCTTTGCCCCGTTCTACAATCAAAGTGTTTACTCCTGATCTTCCCGCAGGCTTTTGTTCTCGATTAGGCGAAGTGTTATTTTTCTTAACAACGGTGGAAGAGACGGAGCAGCAAATTCGCGAAGCTATCGAGCTGCATTTGCGTGGTATGCGCGAAGATGGTCTCCGATCCCAGAACCAAGTAGCCGCGTTGATTATGTTGAGGCCGCCTAAACCTTCATATGGAAGAACTGATTGTCCAGGGTAACGATGAACCGTTGCCCCACCCTCGCACGATGCCTGGCTGGGTTGAAGTGATTGCCGGCGCGATGTTTTCCGGAAAGTCGGAGGAGCTTATTCGCCGTCTGCGGCGGGCGAAGATTGCGCGGCAGAAGGTCCAGGTTTTCAAACCGGAAGTCGATTCGCGTTATTCAGACGACCATATTGTTTCCCACTCCGAGATGCGCCACGAGTCTTCGAGGATCCGCACCGCAGCGGAACTGCTCGCCACGATCGACCCTGATACAGAAGTTGTAGGAATCGACGAAGGCCAGTTTTTCGACAACGCACTGGTTGACGTAGCAAACCAACTTGCACAGCGCGGGGTGCGTGTAATCATTGCCGGATTAGATCAGGACTACACCGGCAAACCCTGGGAACCGATGCCCCAACTCCTTGCCATCGCCGAGTACATTACCAAAACTCATGCCATTTGCATGAAGTGCGGTCAGCCTGCCAATTACTCACAACGCATTTTCGAATCGGAAGAGCGCGTCGCCGTCGGCGCCACCGGCATGTACGAAGCCCGCTGCCGCCGCTGCTTCGTCCCCCACGCCGACGCGCCTACAATCCATTCTTCTAGTTCCGAATCTGCGTAATCTGAGGATCTTATCTTCTCAAGCCCCGATCCTGTAGTTGACGTTCCTGTATTGCCTCAAGCTCCGGGAGCGCCACCATATCCTTCGGGCGGCCTGCTGTGCGCTTGGCCACAATTAGTTTCTTGATTTCAAGAACCACGAAGGGGTACCCAAACAGCTCAAATATCACCGATCCAGGAAGCACGTCCTCGTGGTATCCGAGTCCTCGCACCTCTCCTAACAAGTCCAGACTGCCAATGTCGGTTGTGAAAGTAAAATTCAAGCCCCGGCGCAAGGTTTCAGCATCCAGTATGAACGGTATGTCGCGGGGAGCGTTTCTCAAGCGAGCATGAACTGACTGAAGAGCGTTTGCCAATCTTTCGAGGTTGGGTGGATTTCTCGCGTAACAAACATCCAAATCGGTCGTTGGTATCTCTGATCCGTGCAGCGTGGCTGCGACACCTCCAACGATTACGCACTCTACACCAAAGCTTCCCAGGAGCCTGAGCTGCATCTCGATGAGGCGTACTCCTGAGTTATTCAGATCTGCCGAGATGTTGTTCATGTCGCCCGATAATCCTCGCGGTCGCTTTTAGTCTTGCAATACCCGCCAGGTGATCATCCAGTTTGCGGATTCTTTCTTCCGGGGTGAGCCGCAGGTTCTCAAGGGTGAGCGTCAGATCTATCCCAAATTCAACTGCGCGCGCCGCCGCCGAACCGGGGGGAGGATTCAGGAAATAATCTTCGTCGTCGACGCGCATGGCGTTCGTATTATAACACCCGGCCTGTTGTTTCTGGATCAGGATCCCGGTCGCCATGCAGCAACGCCTCAACACTGACGCGGAGCGGCACGCCAAGGCCACCGTGAGCCGTTCGCTCGAACAGAACAGCGTCCACTTTAATCAAGCGCGCGAGAAACTGGAAAAGTGGGCCGATGACATGGTGCTGTCGGCCGAGAAAGCACTCGCGGACACCAAAGAGCAGATCAAAGCGCTGCGGCGGCAGACGCGCCAGGCAGTCACACTCGACGAACAGCACACGATTCGGCAGCAGATACAGAAACTCGAAAGGCAACAGCGCTGCCAGCGGCAGGAGATCTTCACGGCCGAGGACGCGATCATGGAGAAACGCGACTCCCTGATCGAATCGCTGGAACACCGACTCGCCCAGGACACCGCGACGGACACACTCTTTACCATTCGTTGGTTGGTTGAATAAATTTGATCGTTTTGAACGGCTTAGCCCTTTACTCCGTAGGAGTGAGACGTTTATAGACCGGGACACAATGAATATCCCTTCGCCGTTCGGAGGGGCGGAATGATACTAGATGAGTACCTGACAAGTTGAGTTCCGCCCCTCCGAACGGCGCGGAGGTGGGGTTGGGCCGTCCAGTGCTATAGACATCTCGCCCCCACGGGGTGAAACCTAGAGAGGATACTTCAATATCAGGAGTATCTCGAAAAGCACGGCCGGCGGCGAGAACTCAACCGCATCATTTTGCTCACGCCCAACGAGGGTCTTTCAGAACAGCACCACTATCACCGCTGGCGACTGTTTGCCTACTGGCCCACGCATGGTATCCTAGCGCTTCCCAATCACCCCCTTCTTATTAAGACAGCGCTACGGCGCTTGAATTCCGGAGATCTCTCATGAAAACATCCGTCAAACCATCGGTACTAAATTGTTCTATCATGACAGCCGCATTGATCGCTGTAAGCAGCGCCTGCCAGCCTGCTTCCAATACAAACACCAATACAAACCTGATTGTTAATACAAATTCAACGCCCGCGAACCTAAACGCCAACGTCTCGACTGCCCCACTCATCGGTATTGCGGCCCGGGAACCCGAACGATATCGCGCGACCCTGGTCCTCAGCGCGGAAACTGAAGGTGGCGAAAAGACGATCGGTATCCCGACTTTGTCCGCCGAAGTGGCGCGCAGTGGTTCCGATCGCCGCGTTTCATTCAAACTGCCGGATGGCTCGGATCTCATTTACCTTGAAAAGTCTGGCCTGCACACTGTTGTCGCCCCCGGCCGCAAGCAATATGCAGAGCTAACCCCCGAAGCTACCGGGTTTCAACTTCACAAGCTGATGACTGCGGGACAACTTGTCTCGCGCCTGGAGAAGTTGCCAGGCGTTGAGCGCGTTGGCGAAGAGACGATCACCGGGCGCACGGCTGAAAAATATCGCTACGCGACTGCCAGAACTACTGGCACACAAGCAGGAGAAGTCAGCGCTGAAGCATTTGTTTTTGTAGACAAGGAAACCGGTCTGCCTCTGCGAGCGGAACTGTTTACGGAGGCCAGCGGCGATGTCCAGGGAGTGAAGGGCGCGAAGATAGTCGCGGAGATGCGGGACATTAATACGAATGTCGACAGCTCGCTGTTTGAAGTGCCGGCCGGATTCAGCAAAGTGTCTCCTGAGCAGGTCAAGCAGCAAATAGATGCCGTGGCAAATACGGCGGCCGCGCTGGTTAAGGCGCTGCTTAGTAGTATGGCCACGCAGGGTAGTTCCACACCCAGCGCCTCGCCAACTGCAACGTCATCGCCTTCGCCGCGCGATTAGGGAGAAGAATGCTGATGAGATACGTGATCATTCTTCTCCTGGGGTTGATCGTGGGAGCAGGAGCCGCAGTGTTTTTGCTCGGCATACCGCGCGCGAAGTCTATGCCGGGGACGGAGGTGCAAGCTCCTGAAGCCAGTGCCGATCCGGCGGACACCGTTATTGTCACTCTCACAACAGGCTTCGTTCAAAAGTTTCTCGCCACGGTTTTTCAGGACCTCGGCGCACCTTCGTTTCAACTGGCCGGAATAGAGCCGGCAGTGAACTACACAGGTTTCGAGCGCGTTGCTTTCCAGCAAGGTTGTACCAATACGATCACCCTGGCGCCGGAAGGCAGCAACATCAAAACCGAAGTTCAATTTGCCAACGGCCAAATCACCGCTCCGCTCGCGTTCAGTGGCAGCTACAACCTGCTCGGCAACTGTATGCAGTTTAAGGGTTGGGCGCAGACCAGCGTCCAGCTCCGTTTTGACGAAGGAAGCCAAACTGTCTACGGACAAGTGAACGTGGAAGGCGTCAACCTGGAGGGTGTAAATCCCATGGCGAACAACTTTGTTACCGTGTTCGTGCGCAACGCTATCGACCAGCGGGTCAATCCACTTGAGTTAATTAAAGGCGCACAACTGCAACTCATGATTCCGGTGCGTGCGAGTAATGGAGAGGTGAAAGCCCGGGTAAAAGACGTGCGAGCGGAGATTTTGGATGGGTCGCTCAAGATGCACATCTCGTACGAATTCAGCGGCACGCGAGGGCAGCAACCTCAGGGGTAATTTAAACTGCGACTAAGTTTTCGGGCAGGTTCTAACCAGAACTCCATTACGGCGCACCCGCGATCAGTCACCACCACCTTTTGTTGAGATGGTCCTGTCACCTTCAACTGCCCGGGCACGGAGACTTTGACTACATATGCCCCCGCCGGCAAATCTTCCACTCGGAATTGCCCTTTGATGTCTGTTTCGATTGCTCTCTTCGTCTGCCCGTCGATCGTTACCTTGATATTCGCCATCGGTAAATTCTCATATCTACCATTTTCGTTCCTTCGGTTTTTGACTACTTTACCGCTGATCGTCGCCCCTGGTTTTGCTGTGGCTAACCCACGAATGTAGCTCAGGTCTTCTGCCGCCCTGGAGATGGATCTGGTTCTTGCGCAAATGCTTGTTGAGAGTTTTCCCTCATACTCAGAAGCGTAAACGAGATACTGCTGGGTGGGAACAAATTCAAACCCACAACCACCGCCGCCCATTGCTGTCGTTACTTCTACCTCCGAACCTCCGACCCCGCGAAAAGGGGAATCTACAGAGAGGCGTACGGCGAGCCTTTCAATTTCATGATTGCCCTGCTTAACAATGATGATGCGGCTGTCGATCACGGTGCCGACAAAAACTGCGGACGCTTCCCCGTACGCCTGACACGGGACGCGCTCGAGACAACTGCAGGCGAGTGTAATGCCTGCAGACAGCGCCAGGAACGCGAAAAAAGTAATAGCAATGAACAGCGTTCTCATCAGGTTGCGCCATATTTACTTAGGTTAGGCGGTGCTACCAAAGTCGCGGAATTCTCAGCCATTTCGGCGTCCTGCGGAGTTCTGGTTTCCCCTTCGGCAAGCCTACGTTGGCGCCCAAAGTGCTCGACAATTTCATTAGCGGTTTTTAATCCCACGAAAGGCGACAGTTCTGAAACGCTGGCACGGGCCACGCGTTGAATCGAGCCGAATTGCCTCAGCAGACGAGTCTTGCGTTTGTCGCCAATCCCAGGTATGGCGGTCAGTTCGGAGGTGAAGTCGCGCAACTCTCGGCGTTTGCGATGGTAAGTGACAGCGTAACGGTGTGTCTCGTCGCGAATCATCTGCAGCAGGCGAAGAATCAGGGAATGAGAGTCGAGATAAACTGGTTCGTCCTCTCGCCCTTTCACCAGCAGATGCGAGACCTCGTTGTGCCGGAACGGTGGTTTGACTACGGCAACCATCGGCACTGCTTCCAGATCGAGTTCGCGCATTGCATCAGCAGCCGCACTAAGTTGTCCCCTGCCTCCATCAATCATGATCAGATCCGGCAATGACTTTCCTTCATCCAGCACTCGGCGATACCGGCGAAGGACTGCTTCTCGCATAGACGCCACATCGTTAGACCCTTCGACGGTTCTGATACGGAACTTGCGGTACTCCGAGCGATTCATCTTTCCGTTTTCGGAGACTACCAGACCGGCTACATTCTCCGCGCCCTGGATGTTTGAAACGTCAAACGACTCGATGCGAGTTGGGAAACGGGGCAACTCCAGAGTCTCCTGCAACTCTTCGAGCACGAGTTTCATGTCCGGCTTAAGCACGCGAAACCGCTGCTCAAACGCCAGCTTCGCATTCTTCTCCCCCAGATCGATCAGGTCGCGCTTCTCACCTCGTTGGGTGTGCAGAATTTTGACGCGGCGCCCCTTTCGCTCGCTCAAGGCCCGTTCCAGCAGCTCGCGATCCTCAAAGTCTACCGGCACGTGAATCTCTTTGGGGACATAATCAGTCGAGTAATACTGGGCCAGGACATCACTCAGGAATGAAGCCGGATCGAAGTCACCCTCCGGCAGGTCCTCCCAGAAAAATTCGCGCCGTCCGACGATGTGGCCTTCACGCATTGTGAATAGCTGCAGCGCTAGCCGGCGGCCCTCGCGATAGTAGGCGAAGATGTCTACATCCCGCTCCGGCGAGGTAGCCATCTTCTGTTGCGCAGAAAGCTTGTTGACAATCTCCCGGAGATCGCGGTATTTAGCGGCCATTTCGTAGCGAAGATCTATCGATGCCTGCGTCATGCGGTCTGCGAGTGTATCGGCAAGCTCCTTGTTCCGTCCTTCCAGCAGCAAGCGCACATCTTTGACGGCTTCCTCATACTGCTGCGCGGTGCACAATCCCTTGACGCATGGGCCCAGGCAGCGTTTGATGTGGTACTCAAGACATGGACGAGGGGCTTTACCGTCAATTTCAAGATCACAGGTTCGCAGTTGGAATGTTCGGTTAATCAGATCGATGGTCTTGCGGGCAAGGCTGGCCGGCAAAAAAGGTCCGAAGTAAAGCGCCCCATCATTTTGTATCCGCCTCGTGATTACGACCTTGGGAAACGCCTCATTGATCGTAAGCTTAAGGTGCGGATACGACTTATCATCTTTCAGATTGACGTTATAACGGGGCTTATGTTTTTTAGTTAGCGTTGCTTCAAGTATCAGGGCTTCGACTTCGTTGTCCGTGACAATGAACTCGACATCAGCGATTTGTCTGAGAAGGGCGTCGGTCTTGCGGTCGAAGGATCGAGCCCGAAAGTAAGAAAGAACTCGGCTGCGCAGGTTTTTTGCCTTGCCGATGTAGATAGTCTTTCCCGCGCTGTCTTTGTAGAGATAGACGCCGGCAGAACGTGGGATTTCTTTTAGTTTTTCGTCTAAAGTCACTGCTTCGACAATTGCTTCGGAATTACAGGGGATAGGCTCGACTCATTTTAGCTTAGAAGGATAACGAATGCATTTCTCCGAATCCTGAAGGGATTGAATTAAATAGCCGTGGGCGAGCGTTGCGCGACGCCCACGGAGAATCAAAACAAAGGCCTCCTGACCCTGAAAGGGTCAAACAAGGCCTGAAAGTGTGACCCTTTCAGGGTCAGACATGTTGCTTTCGAACATCCGTGGGCGTCGCGCAGCGCTCGCCCACGGCTATTAAATTACATCCCTCCGGGATGAAAGAATCCACACAGTGCACTTTCCATTCCGACCGCCGACTCAAAGGCAATTCGACGCCGTGGGTTTTGGCCTCAATGCCGTCGATCATTTAATCGTGGTGTCGGAATATCCGGCGTTCGACAGTAAGACGCGGTTCCGAGAGCATCAGCAGTCTCCGGGCGGTCAAACCGCGACCGCAATGGTTGCTTTACAACGGTTGGGCTTCCAAACAGCATACGCGGGTCGCTTCGGCTCTGATGCAGAAGGACAATTTGGACTCAGCTCCCTCAAGTATGAAGGTGTTGATATTGAATTTGCTGAAGTGGTCCCCGGCGCTCGCAACCAGATTGCTTTCATCGTCATCGACGCGCGCTCCGGCGAACGAACAATAATTTGGGACCGCGATGAGCGCCTTGAATACAGAGTTGCCGAGGCGCCTCTCAAAGTCTCCTCGTTGGGACGCGTGTTGCACATCGACGCCCATGATCCACCGGCGTGCGCCCGACTGGCCCAGGCAGCGCGGGCGACCGGGACCGTTGTGACCGGCGATATTGACAACATCTATAAAGGACTGCCCGAGCTGCTGCCGTTGATTGATGTCCTGGTTACTTCCAGAGAATTTCCGCACCGGCTAACTGGCATCAGCGACGAGCGCGCCTCGCTGGTCGAGTTGAAAGCGCGCTACGGCTGCGCAGTGATAGGGATGACCATCGGCAAGCGGGGTGCAATGGTCTACTGCGATGGCCGATTCCTGGAATCACCCGCCTATGAAGTGCCGGGCGCTTGTCGCGATACCACCGGCGCCGGCGACGCATTCCATGGGGGCCTGCTTTATGGGTTATTGCGGGGAGAAGATCTGGAAACGAGTTTGAAACTGGCGAACGCTACCGCCGCCCTGAAGTGTCGCGCCCTGGGTGCGCGGACCGCGTTGCCAACACGTGTTGAGTTAGAAGAGTTCCTCACGGACGCCAGCCCAATCTGAGCACTTTCATTTCATTTTCCAAATCTCATTTGACATCGGCAAGAGACTGCCTGGCAGCGGTCGCAACGCGACCGTCGCGATACCCGGCGATACCAGCAGCGCTGGTTGGTTCCTTAAACCTGGCGCACCGCCACGGCTTCGGAATCGTGCGGGCCAGCACTCTGGTCCCGTCCAATCGCGATCGGCGGTGGCGGATTAGAGACCAGCATCTCCAGCGCCACGTCAACTACTTCATTGATTCTTGAGATAAATGCGATCTGCAATTCCTGACGCACATCTTCGGGTATCTCTTCGACAGCAGCTTCATTGCGCAAAGGAAGAATGATCCGGCGAATGCCGGCACGGTGAGCCGCCAGCACTTTCTCCTTGATCCCTCCTACCGGAAATACCAGACCTGACAAAGTAATTTCCCCGGTCATGGCCGTGTCAGGACGCACCCGGCGGCCCGTGTAGAGCGATGCCAATGCCGCCGTTATCGAAACCCCCGCACTCGGTCCATCCTTGGGAATAGCGCCGGCAGGAACATGTAGGTGAACGCCATAGTCCCTGAACATTTCGGCACTGATCCCAAACTCAGCGGCGTGCGACCAAAGATATGACTGCGCTGCCCGCGCCGACTCCTGCATCACTTCACCAAGCTGGCCGGTAATCGTTAAGCCTTTGCCTCCGGGCAGCAGCGTAGCCTCGATGAAGAGCACCTCACCGCCCATCTCGGTCCAGGCCATACCCGTCGCTACGCCGGCAGGCAATTCCTTGCGGGCCTGCTCGGGATAGAATTTCGGCGCGCCCAAATACTCTTTGATGTCTTCGGTGACGGTAACTGATTCGACCTGCCCCTGGGCAATCTTCAAGGCGACCTTTCTCCCGATGCTGCCTATGTTTCTTTCGAGCTGACGCACGCCAGCCTCGCGTGTGTAGCGAGCAGCGATCAACTCAATCGCCTCATCCTCGATCTTCAACTGACTCTCGTTGAGTCCATTCTCTCTAATCTGACGGGGAATCAGATACCTGCGCGCAATCTGAAGCTTCTCCGGATCACTGTAACCCGCAAGATTGATCACTTCCATCCGATCTCTCAGCGGCGGGGGAATGGGGGCCATCTGATTGGCGGTCGCGATAAAGAAGACTTTGGACAAATCGAAGGGCAGATCGAGATAGTGATCGCGGAACGTGTTGTTCTGTTGCGGATCGAGAACCTCCAGCAACGCTGAGGCCGGGTCGCCGCGGAAGTCGTTGCCCAGCTTATCAATCTCATCCAGCATTAGAACGGGGTTATTCACACCTGCGCGCCGTATCGATTGAATTATCCGGCCCGGCATCGAGCCAATGTAGGTGCGACGATGACCGCGTAGTTCTGCTTCGTCCCGCATACCACCCAGCGATAGTCGCTCAAATTGCCGGGCCAACGCACGCGCGATCGAGCGGCCCAATGATGTCTTACCCACTCCAGGCGGTCCCACGAAACATAGAATTGGACTCTTGGTATCGGGTCGCAGCTTGATCACGGCCAGAAACTCGAGGATGCGTTCCTTAACGTCTTCCAGCCCATAGTGGTCCTCGTCGAGAATTACGCGTGCTTCAATGAGATCGAGCTTGCCTTCAGACGACTTCCGCCAGGGTAATTCCAGAATGTAGTCGAGGTAGGTGCGGATGACGTGGTAGTCCGGAGCCGCCGCGGGCAATCTTTCCAGCCGCTTTAGCTCGCGCTCGGATTCCTTCCTAACGTCCTCGGGCAAGTCAGCAGCCGTCAGCCGTTCGCGAAGCATTTCGGCTTCCGCGCGCTCGCCGTTTTCATCCTCACCCAGCTCTTTCTGGATCGCCTTCATCTGCTGCCGCAGAATGTAATCCCTCTGGGCCTTGTCCATCTCCGATTGCGCTTCGGAAGTGATCTTCGAACGCAACTGAATGATCTCGAGTTCGCGCGCCAGATACACGTGTGCCAGATGAAGAAGATCGTCGGCAGTGTCGGCTTCGAGCATCTTTTGCTCTTGCTCTGCGCCGAGGTTGAGAATTGATCCCAGGAAGTAAGCCAGGCGCACCGGTTCGACCGAGCCCAGGATCGCCACTCTCACTTCGGGTGGGACGCCGGGCAGCAACGCCAGAGCCTGTTGAATCATAGCCTGCACATTGCGCTTAGTGGCTTCCACCTCTTCAGAATCCACGATCGGCGGTTCCGGCAGGATTTGAACGAGCGCCCGCAGGGAAGGCTCTTGTTGCTTCCATTCGAGCACCCTGATCCGCTCAGTCCCCTGCGCTATGATGTGCATCGTGTCGTCAAGACGTTCCATCCGCTTGATCATCACGAGGGTGCCGACGCTGTACAGTTCACTGGGGGTCGCATCTGCGCCGGCGGTGCTTTCCGGGAGAACGGTGATACAGGCAATCAACTTTTCCGGCGTCGCCAGGGCGGCTTCGACGGCGGCAACCGAACGCGCTCGGCCCACGGCGAGCGGAACTACTGTTTCGGGAAAGAGAGTTGTGTTCTGCAGTGCCAGGACGGCTAGCTCAAATGGCTGGCCGGGCTCATCGTTAGCAGCGGATCGCCCGATAGGTTCCTGGGAACTGCCCTGAGCACTGGCTGGCGAAGTTTGCGCGCTGGTGTCGGATTTTTCCGAACTCTCGGACATTCTTTCTTATTCGACCTTAGTTTTATGAGATCCTACTTACAACGCAGGTTAATTATTAAAAAACCGTCGTGATAATCGTGGGTCAGAGAAGCTGCATCAATCGAACAGGGGAATTCAATCTGCTTCTCAAAGCGGCTGTAAGTAATTTCCATCTGTTGGTAAGTGTAACCTTCTCGATAGAAAGTATCGCGGCGGCAGCCTCGAACGATTAAATGTGAGTCGGAAAGGATTATCTCCAGATCATCAACAGAGACGCCCGCCAGATCTAACTTCACTACCCAACCATCTCCTGCGTGATAAACGTCAGCCGCGGGATTCCAAAGTCGTCCGGATGGCCTCACCTGATTACGAATGGCCATCAAATGAAACGCGCGATTTTGGTTTGGCATGGGTACAGCTTAAGTGAAATTTGAACAGGTGAAAAGGCTAGGTGGCGGCTGACAACCAAGATTGTCTCAGAGCCCGCGAAGCGTGGCGAAAGCATAGAGCCTAGGGTGGAGCGCAGCGGAACCCTAGGTTAAAAGCCCACAAGAATTTTCCCGAGCCCGCGAAGTCGGGCGGCAGAGGCACCAAAGAGATCATCGTTGATGAAACCTGGCGCTCGAATAAGATCATCCATCTGCCGGCGCCCGTTTCACGCGCTGTAGATCTTTTTCGATACAAGATGCGCGCCTATGCGTCTCCGCATCTCCGTGTCCCCGTGTCCCCGTGTCTCCCCTTCTCCCCGTCCCTATCACCCGCCATCGACCTCAGCAATCAACTGCACCCGCGACGTGATCTCCAGCGACCCTACTTCAATCGGCGTTTGAGCCGCGGCCATCCGGGTCATTTCCGCTGTGTCATAAACAGGGACCGGTGGTCTTCTCGTTCCCTCTTCCTGCACCTCAACGATTCGCGCCAGGCGTCCGCCGAGTGCCTGCGCTATCACGCGCGCCTTGCCCACTGCTTCCTGAGTAGCCTGGGCCAAAGCCTGGTCGCGCGCGGGCCGATCTCGTCGCAGTTTAAATGAAATTCCGGCAATGTCGTTTGCACCCGCCTGCGCTGTGGCGTCAATTGCCGCGCCCACCCTAGTCAGGTCACTTAAGGTCACCGTCACAGAGTTGCGTGCTTCGTAGCCGGTAATCGTGGGCGGTTGGTTCTCGCGGTAGACCCTCTGCGGTTGCAAACTGTAGCCACTGGTTTTAACTTCGGCCGCGGCGCCGGCCGCAGCCTTAAGCGCCCGCACTACGGCATCGCTTTTTGCAGCGTTTTCCTGCTGCGCATCAATCGCACGTTTGCTCTGCGTCACCACGGAGACCGTGACAATCGCGGTATCTGGCTGCGCCTGGACAATTGAATCGCCGGACACGGTAACGCGCGTGAGCCGCTTTGTGTCGCCTCCGCTGACGGCTTGATTTCCGCCGACGGGGCCCTGCGCTAAAGGGCGCATGGTCCGCACCTCAAACGGTGTCCCTTCCATGTACGTGGTCATCACATCCGACTTTGTTTCGCCAGTGGCCTCAACCTCCGCGGCCTCTCTAAACCAGCTCTCCTTCTGAAATCGCTGCGCGTTTAAAAGCAAGTATTTCTGCCCGTTGACAACGATCAGCCAGCCGCCTGCTTCGACGGTCTTTTGGAGGCGTCCGCGAACCGTGTTCTGGGTCGCCCCTGTTTCTGCCCGGCTCTGCTGCGCCGTAAACAGCGTGACCAGCGCGAGCGCTCCGAAAAATGTAAATAGTTTTCTCATCATCACTTTCTCCTTCAAAATTCATTGTTCATTCTGCTGCGGGAGAGAGAAAAGCATTAGCGCCAGACAATGAACGGTGGGTGATACCAATTCTTGCTTTGTTTATCGGCTGAGTAATCTATGGATCAAGGATTTAGGAATTCCCGTCAGTTCCGATTGCTTCTACGGGGCAACAGGAAAGCGCTTCGTCACAAGCTGCCCGCTCTTCCTCATTTTCCGGTTGCTTGTAGACAAAGGAATAACTGGTTTCGTCAGCGCGCATGAAATTGTCCGGCGCGGTGTCGCGGCACACATCGCAATCTATGCAAGAGGAATCGACATAGTAAGCACCGGCGACGTTCTCCTTAACCTTATCGTTTCGATCAGCCAATCTCTTAACCCTCTCGTCAAAACTTGTCCGCAGATTTCGCAGATTTACTAACACAGGCTGGGAAAAGCGCAGTGGGAAGGGCGGTTTCCCCGGCTAGCGCTGAATGATCCGCAGGATCAGTATTGAACACAACTGGAGCGAAACATATTGTTATTGACACCCATACTGGGATTGAGCCTTCGTACGGTTGGCGGGGTAAACCACCCTTGACGCTGCGCTTTTCCCTGTCTGTGTTAGTAAATCTGCGTAATCTGTGGATTCAAGGGTGGGTCATCTCTTCGGGCTTCACATACTTATCAAACTCCTCCGCAGTAAGAAATCCGAGTTCGACGGCCGCCTCTCGCAAGCTAATACCCTTTTTGTGTGCATGCTTAGCAACTTTCGCCGCCTTGTCATACCCAATATGAGGATTCAACGCCGTCACCAGCATCAGCGAGCGTTTGACGTACTCGTCAATCTGTTCGCGGTTTAACTCGATCCCCGCAATGCAATACTCAACAAACCCGTGGCAGGCATCGTGAATCAGCCGGATCGAATGTAGCAGGTTGTGAATCATCACTGGCTTGAAGACGTTCAACTCGAAATTCCCCTGCGAACCGGCAAAGCTCAATGCCGCATCGTTGCCGAAAACCTGCACCGAGACCATGGTCATGGCTTCGCTTTGCGTCGGATTAACTTTGCCCGGCATGATTGATGATCCCGGTTCGTTTTCCGGCAGCGTCAGTTCACCCAGACCGCAACGCGGACCAGATGCCAGCCAGCGAATGTCGTTGGCAATCTTCATCAACGACCCGGCAAGTGTCTTCAAGGCACCACTGGCAAAGACGATTTCGTCGTGGGCCGAAAGCGCGGCGAATTTGTTTGGGTGCGATTTGAAGGGCAAACTAGTCAAATCAGCAATCTTCTGAGCCGCCCGTTCTCCGAATTCAGGGTGCGAATTGATGCCAGTGCCCACAGCCGTGCCACCAATTGCCAGGTCAAGAACGCCGGGCAGCGTTAACCGCAAACGTTCGATATCGCGCGCGAGTAGGTTAGCCCAGCCGGACATCTCCTGACCCATCGTCAACGGAGTCGCATCCTGGAGATGCGTGCGTCCAATTTTTACGTCGTCTTTGAACTCTTCAGCCTTGGCGACGATCGCGTCGTGTACTTTCTGTACTTCGGGAATGAGCTGATGTAGCTGTTCGGCGGCCGCGATGTACATTGCCGTCGGGAAGGTGTCATTGGACGATTGCGACATGTTCACGTCGTCGTTGGGGTGAATCGGGTTTTTACTGCCCAACACGCCGCCTGCCAACTCAATCGCGCGATTCGAGATCACTTCGTTAGCGTTCATGTTGGTCTGCGTGCCACTGCCGGTTTGCCAGATGCGCAGGGGAAAATGCTCGTCCAACTTTCCCTCGATTACTTCGTCTGCGGCCTGAACGATTAGCTTGGTTTTCTCCGAGGCCAGCTTGCCCAGTTCTTCATTTACGAGGGCGGCCGCTTTTTTTAGGATGCCCAGTGCTCGAATCATCTCGCGGGGCATGCGATCGTCGCCGATATTGAAGTGAAGCAAGCTGCGCTGGGTCTGCGCGCCCCAATACTTTTCAGCCGCCACTTCAATCTCACCCATGGAATCGCTCTCCACCCGGGTGTTTACCTTTTTTTCAGTCGCTTCCTGAGACATCGCTATCCGCCTCCCGCCCTTGAACCATGGTAATGATAACACTTAGCCCATTAAACCGCGGGATTTGGAGCCCCCCGCGATGCTGTATTAAGGCCAGGATTGGCTCGGTGTTCAGATTTATAGTGTGGGCGTATAGTGACTCGAAATTTGTCTCATCCTTAGGAACTTAATATGTCGTACGTCAATGAACTTCAGCCTCGCAGCGCGACGGCGCGGTCGAAAAAATCAACGCTTTCAGGTAACATGGCGGCGACATCTGATTTTTGATTTCCGAATGTCTGTCCGTCGCCAGGAAGAACGTTTGTCGCGAATTAGGGTCAGAAATAGCAAATCTAAAATCCAAAATCGAAAATATCAACTATGCCATTTGCTTCCATTGAAGACGCCGCAGGGGACATCCGCGAGGGGCGCATGATTATCATCGTCGATGACGAGGATCGCGAGAACGAAGGCGATCTGGTTTGTGCGGCGGAGAAGGTCACGCCAGCGGTCATCAACTTTATGGCCCGGCACGCCCGCGGGCTGATCTGTTTGCCGCTCAGCGAAGAGCGCTGCGACGAACTTCATCTAACTACGCAGGTTGCCGACAATACCTCGTTCCTGGGCACCGCTTTTACAGTTTCGATTGATGGCCGCAAAGGCGTCTCTACCGGTATCTCGGCTTCCGATCGTGCGACCACAATCTTGACTGCCGTTGATCCCCAAACCAGGCCTTCTGACCTGGCCCGGCCCGGCCATATTTTCCCTCTGCGCGCCAAGAAAGGCGGTGTGCTCGTGCGCCCCGGACAGACTGAGGCCAGCGTCGATATCGCCCGCATCGCCGGGTTGTATCCAGCCGGCGTGATCTGCGAGATCATGAATGAAGATGGAACCATGGCCCGCCTTCCGCAACTCAGAGAGTTTGCTGCTCTTCATCAGCTCAAGATGATTACGGTTGCGGATCTCGTCAGGTATCGAATTAGTAAAGAGACCTTAGTGCGGCGCATCGTTGAGACTGACCTGCCGACCGTTTATGGTCGCTTTCGCGCGGTTGCTTATGAAAACGTAATCAATGGTGACGTACACCTGGCTATGGTGATGGGAAATGTCGGTACTGCCGAGCCGGTGTTAGTGCGTGTCCACACTGAGAATGTGACGTGTGACATGTTTGGTTCCCTGATCGACGACACGGGATTTCAACTCCATACGGCCCTCGAGAAGATTGCTGCCGCCGGCCAGGGGGTTGTTCTTTATTTGCGCCAGCGCGAACACAGCCTCGATCTTGTGAATCAGTTGCGCACCTACGCCGTGATGCAGGAACGTGGTCTCAGCAAGCAGGAAGCCAGCCTGGAAACAAATTACGGAATCGATCGCGATTACGGCGTGGGAGCTCAAATCCTTCACGATCTGGGTCTGCGTCGCATACTATTGCTAACTAATCATCCCCCCAAAGTGACGGCCCTCGAGGGCTTTGAACTCGAAGTTGCCGGCAATGTCCCTCTAGGTGAACCCGCACCGTTCAAGGAGCCGTTAGTGGGGAGTAAATGGCCCTCCGCGGAAGAAAGTGAGCAACGCACCTGAGCGCCTGGCCATCTGTCAAATTGAGTTATGGACCATAAGTTTGATTGAATGCTCTGGTTCGCCATAGACTCGGTTTAGCTTTTCGGGCTCTCCCTCTAGAATTTGAACTTGCCTTAGAGTCGCATGGGCGGCTCCGTGCGCTATGAGTGTAGACGACCGCGACAAACCTTCTGACAACAGTTCCTCAGCATCACCTTCTGAGCAGGAAGCGATTGCCGAGGCGCTGCAGTCGGAGACCGACGAGCCCTTACCGCCACGTGCTGAGGCAATCGCTGAGCGAGACGCCGCCAGCCCGCATCCAGTTACTCCGCAAGGTAAGCGCCGGCGTTACCTGACCCGCCGGAATGCCTTGATTGCCACCATCGCTGCCTCCATCGGTGTTATCGCGCTCATTTTGCTGCTGGTGTTGGTCTACCGCCTCGGCTACGTTGATCGATACGTTGCCGATCAGATCAAAAACACGTTTGCGACGTATGGAATCCGGGCTGAGATTAAAGAGTTTCATACGACCTTCCCGCCGCAGACGGTGGAGATGCTGGGTCTGGAACTCTACGATGCGCAGACCGGAGAGAAGCTTGGGAAAATTGACAGGCTGCTGGCTACAATTCGCATTGAAGATCTTTACGCTCTCAACCTGCAGCGGAATATCAATCTAAAAGATTTAAAAATCGAAGGGCTTGAAGCGTGGGTAACTTTTGACGAGCAGGGTCGCTCAAATTTGCGCAATATACGCATTCCTGCTCCCGAGCCAAATCGCCGCATCCTGTTTGCCTATTCCACCGCTCGCCTGGAGATCACGAACGGCGTTGTGCACTACGGAGATGCGCGACACGAGATCTCCGGCGAAGCCCGGAATCTGCAAGCCACGATTCAGCCAGATGATCTCAGCGCGCCCGCCCAGAGCTGGATGAATACCGTCACGCTCGCACTGTCAAATTCAACCTTGACGTACGATGGACGGCCCATCAACGACATCGCCATCGAGGCTCGAGGGCGTGTCAATCAAACGCGCGCAGAGATCGAGGAGTTGGTGCTGCGCTCTCCGGTGGCTGAGGCCCGTTTACAAGGCACGATGGATGATTGGCGCGCGCTGCGCTATCAAATGAACATCACTTCGACCGTTGACCTCACCCAGGTTTCAGAGGTTCTGCAACCCGGCGCTGCCCTGCGCGGAGTGGGAAACTTCGTCGGCACTGTAACGGGCGAAGGTGATCAATTCAGAGTTGACGGCACGATTAAGTCTGATGCTCTCGCGGCTGATGGTGTGCGGCTCAGTGGTTTAAGTGTAACCGCCAGGGGCTCAGGCCAGGGCCAGCGCTACGACATCAATGGCCAGGCTGTGGCGGAACTCCTCACCGCCGGCGACTTCCAACTGAATACGGTGCAACTCGTCGGGGGCGTGATGGGGACCGGCTCTGACTTTCGCTGGGTGGGTGAGTTGCGCGCCGCCGCCGCCAGAGCCTACGGCACCACTATTGCCGGGCTGATTCTGCTCGATGCGCGGGCAGATTTGAACGATGGATTGCTCACGGCCTCCTCCAGCCAGTTGCGCGCCAATAGCCTTAGCTCATCAGGCGCACGGGTGAATGGACTTACTGCGTCTGATCTTCGCGCCCGTAGCCAAAACGACGTAACGACCGTAAATATATCGAGTGTCAAAGCGGGAACAGTGATCGCATCCGGCGCGAAGGTGGGCGGCGTTATGGCCAGGAATGTTGATATCGCAAGCAGAGCCGGAGTTACGAGTGTGGTAGTTAAGGAAGTGCAAGTTGGGGCAACCAGCGCCGCCGGCGCCGAGATTGGGGTGGTGAATATTGCCGGTGTGCGTCTTTCCGTCCGAGGCGGGCGGATCGAAGGATCAACCGCGGATATCAACGCTGGTACGGTCAAGCTTGCGGACGGTCAGGCCGAGAACGTCAAGTTGGCGCGACCGGTATTCGTGGTAGAGCCTTCGGGACGCTATCGGGCGAGCGCCGATCTGAGCATTGGAGGCGGTGTGCTGGGACGAATGGATCTGGGCCAGGTCCAGGCAAAGCTGGTAGCTACAAATTCTGAGATCCAACTCAACGATTTCAAGGCGGACATTTTTAAAGGGCAGGCAACGGGGAACGCCAGAATTGCGATTGGTCGTGGCGGCGCCTCCCGCATCGCTGCAACCTTTACCGGAGTCGACATAGCCGGTCCCCTCACAACATTAGCAGGCGGGGCTGTCCCGCTTGCAGGCAGAGCCAGCGGCCGAGTGGATCTGGCATTCCCCGAAACCGACTTCAAACAAGCGTCCGGCACGCTCAACACGCAATTGGCGGCGGCCGCGGACGACCACGAGAGTGGGCGCATCCCGATTACCGGAGAGCTGGCAGTTTTGGCGGATCGCGGTTTGTTTCAGATTCAACGTGTGGATCTCCAGACTGCGGCCACCAGTCTGAAGGCTTCGGGTCAGTTCTCATTCGAAGCCGATTCCAACCTCCGGGTTGACCTTGATTCCGCCGATGCGTCGGAGCTGCAAGCGGTTCTGATTTCGTCTGGTCTACTGCCTGAGGTGGAAGAGGAGATGCGGAGCTATGGCCTCGAGCTTGCGGGCCAACTGTCATTCAACGGTACCTTGAAGGGCGCGCTGAGTTCACCGGACATCGACGGTCGCGTATCTCTAGGTTCTTTGTTGGTTAACGGAAATAATTTGGGTTCACTATCCGCCTCGATCGTGATGACTCCGGCAGAGCTACGCGTTGCGGATGGGCGGTTGATGGAACGAGACGGCGGGGGCATGCAGTTTACGCTCAACGCTCCGCGCACAGGCATAAACAACACAACGTTCGCAGCGACCCTCGATCGAGTGAATGCCCGAACTCTGATTGCCACGCTTCCTTTGGACAAAGCGATGCGCGAGCAACTTGGCGATACCCAGGCGGACGTTTCGGGCCAGATACAAATTACGGGAATACCATCCGCGATGAGTGGCAGCGCGGAATTACGCTTCGGACCCGGCCGTCTGGCAGGTGAACCTCTGGAAAGCCTGGTAGCCCGAGCCACTTTCAGCGGCGCCAACGTCAACATCGAAAACGTCGATGCGAAGCTCGGGGCGGGACATATCGCTGCGAGTGGCACGTACAACACATCCACGAAAGATTTCGATCTGCAAGGTCGCGCCGAGGGAGTGCAGCTCAGCAGGCTTGCGGCCCTTACTGATAAAGGCATCGGCCCCGTGCTAACCGGCACGGCAGATTTCACAGCTCGGGCCTCCGGCAATTTTTCGGCCGGAGATTTTTCCGGTTTCCAGATCACGTTTGATGGGCAGGGTCAGAACGTAACCATTAATGGTCGCCCCGCCGGAACCATCGCGCTGGTCGGCAGAACTGAGAACAAGCAACTCAATGTAACGATGACAACTGGGTTGCTTGGCACTCCGCAGGTGATCTCGGCCGGGGTCAACCTCGCCGATGAGAAGCTGCCGGCCACGATCGAAACCACATTTAACAATGCTGAGCTGACTAACTTGTTCTCCATCATCCTGCCGCAAAGTACGGTGAAGATTACCGGCCGGGCAACAGGGTTGCTTAGAGCGACCGGACCTCTGGTAGACGAGGATGGTTACTTTGCGATCTCCGGTTTGCAAGGTACGGCTAATCTCTCCGAGCTCACGTTTAGAGTTGAGGACGTGCAACTCGCCGCAACTTCTCCTTTCCTGGTGCGTTTCTCGCCGACCGAAGTGTTCTTCGAAAAAACTCAGTTCACCGGAGCCGGGACGAATATCGTTTTGGGTGGAGTGTTAGCCGTTGGTGAAGGCGGCAGACAGACGCTCACGGCGGATGGCCAGCTCAATTTACGCGTACTGAACGGTTTGTCTCCCGATGTGTTTACTTCAGGCATCGCCGATGTTTCGGTGCGTTTAACCGGCAGTTATGAACGCCCTCGTCTAAACGGCGCAGCCTCAGTCAGCTCCGGATCGGTCTCGCTGCTCCTTGGCAACGAACGCTGGACCATATCGAATCTCAGATCCGTAATTAGATTCAATGCAAACCAGGCTCAGATTGACTCCTTAGCGGGTACGATGGGCGGAGGCCGTATCAGGGCTTCCGGCGGGGCTCGCCTGGAGGGCTTCACGTTGGCGGAGTTTCTCATCAACGTGCATGGTGAGAACGTCACGGTCCCATTCCCTGAAAACTTCCGCTCCACGGTGGATACCGATCTTGAGATCAAAGGATCAGCGCGGGAACAACTTATCGGCGGGGTAGTCAGCTTGCGCCGCGCGGAATACACCGAAGACATCGAACTCGCCGATCTAATCAACTTCCGACGCGAACAATCGATCGAAGAAGGTGGCGAACTGGAATTCACCGGCGCCGTCGTCTTCAGCGATTTGCGTGTGGAGGGGCGTAACGCGCTCATCGTTAGAAATAATCTCGCCGACCTGGTGGGTTCAGTCTCCCTGCAGTTGAATGGTCCCGTTAAGGACCCTGTAATCTCGGGACGCGTTACCGCCACCAGCGGCACGCTGAATTTCCGGAACGATCGGTACGAGATCACTCGCGCCTTGATGGACCTGCCCCCACGCCGCAATGCCGATCCGATACTTAGCATTCAAGGAGAAACGCAGATTCGAGGCTATCGCATCACGGTGAACCTTACGGGACCGCTTTCGCAGCCGCAAGCGTCGGTAAGTTCTGAGCCGGCCCTGCCGCAGGCTGATGTGGTGGCCTTGATTACCACGGGCCAGCTCTCAACCGGCGACGCGAGCGCTTCGATTCTGTCGCAGTCTGGCCTGGGGACAGCCACGAGTCTGCTCACCGATGCCTTGATCAATGCTCCGGCCCAACGTGCGACCAGCAGGCTTTTCGGACTCAGTCGGTTTGAGATCAACCCGGTGATTGGCGGTCGCACCGGCTCCACGCCAGGGGCGCGTCTGACTGTCGGCAAGCGAATCAACAAGAATTTGTCGGTTACTTACTCAACCAACGTCGCTTCTGACCCGAACCAGATATTGGCTGTTGAGTATCGCGTTTCCGATCGTCTCTCTTTCATTGCACAGTATGAGCAGGCATCGACTAGGCAGCTCACGTCGCGCAATGACGCCTTCAGTTTTGAAATTCGGTTTAGGAAACGGTTCTGAGTAATGGGGCACAGCAACAGTTGGACGGCAGATCAGAAAGTCTGGAAAACAGCAGGCAGAGTGCCGTCTGCGGCTGAGCCCGTAGATATGGTATCGCGCACCCTGAGAAGTCTTCTGGCGTTGTTCCTGCTGATTACGATTGTTTGCGCAGCTTCGGTTACAGCGCTGGCGGGGGGAATGGATGAATATGAGGGCCGGTTGATTACTACTATTGAAGTGGTGTTTGAGGGTTCCCCAGCCGACCCCGCGGCCCAGTCAGACTTGCTGTCAATTCTTAAAATTGCTCCCAACACTGAGTTCTCAGCAGTTCGTGTGCGCGATTCGCTGCAGGCACTGTTCGACTCCGGTCGAGTATCTAATGCACGTGTGGAAGTCGTTGAGGCCGCAACAAAATCCGGTCCCCTTCGACTTCGATTTGTGATTCAACGACAAGTGCAGATTGGAGAAGTCAGAATTCAACTGGGTCCCGTCCTGGGCACTCCGATATCTGAAGATGAGTTGCGCGCCCGACTAAACCTGATCCAGCCCGGCACGCGACTCTCAAAGCAGATAATCGTCCGCAATGCTGACGAGATTCAGGTCTACCTGCGAGACCGTGGTTACTTCAACGCTGCGGTAGAACCGGTCGAAGAGGTAGACCCAAGTGGCACGCGAGCCATCGTGACCTATCGCATCACGCCTGGCGAACAATCGCGCGTTGGCATGTTCAATATAGACATCACTGGTTTTGAAGCGGCGAAAGTGTTGCCGCTCCTGCGGCTGGCGACCAATGCGCCATTCACTCGCGAGGCTCTGAGCGAAGACGTCAAGCGCATTAAGGAAACGATCATTGCCGATGGATATCTGGCGCCGCAGTTGGAAGAGCCCCGCGTTGAGCGGGATGCAGAGCGCAAACTGATGACCATTGGCCTGGAGGGCGCTGTTGGGCCCAAGGTAAAAATTAGCATTCCTGACTATCCACTCAGTGATAAGACAATGCGCGAACTCCTCCCGGTGATGCGCGAGGGCAATATTGACGTGTCAGCCATCGAAGAGGGCGCCCGCAGACTGAGAAACAAACTTCAGGAAGAGGGTTACTTCTTTGCGGAACTTACTCCCGTTTGCGCGGTTACACCGCCAATACCCGCAATAGGCTCAAACGCCGTCGCAGAAACTTGCGAAAATCTAAATCCGGAATTGTTGAGCGGCCGCTCGGTGGAGATTACCTACCAAATTGATAGAGGCCGCCGGTTCCGGCTTACCGATATTCGCATTACCGGAACCAACAAACTCTCCGTCGAGGATGTCGAAGCGGACTTGAAGAGTGAGAAGGCGAGCGCGCTGGGCCTAATTCCGTTCTTTGGCTACGGTCGCGGCTACACCAGTCTTACTCTGCTGGAGCAGGATAGGCGAATAATCAGAAACTACATGCGCGATCTTGGTTATCGCAGCGCGGAGGCGGAGGTGCTGCAAGGCGTTTCGATCGATGGTGAAAACCTGATCATCACTTTTAACGTTATCGAAGGAGCGCTGACGCGTATCGCCGGCGTGGAGGTGCGCGGTAACCAGATTTATACGGAGCAGCGCCTTCGCGATCGGCTGAGGACCGTCATCGGCGCTCCTTTTTCACGCTCGCAGGCAAGAGCGGACAGTGAGCGAGTGCTGGCTCTCTATGCCCGGGAGGGTTACATAAATGCCCAAATCAATTTTTCCGTCGTCGAGCTCCCCCCCAAGGGCGAGGAGGAGCAGATACGTCTGATCTACACGATCACCAACGAAGGAGAGAAGGTTTTTATAAATCGGATCATCGTCAATGGCGTGACCGGCACCGCAGAGACTCAGCGTACCAAGCGAAACGCTGTCACCCGGGCAATATTTTTGATGGAAGGAGACGTGCTCAGAGCCGACCGCGTTTCGGAGAGCGAACGCGAACTCTATCTCACAGATGCCTATCGCCAGGTCATCATCCACACCGAACCGGCGGGCGAGACCGCTTCCGGTTTCAAGAAGCATGATCTGATCATCGATGTTGAGGAGAAGAAACCCCGCGTCATGGATTACGGTGGTGGCTTCTCAACCGATACGGGCCCATTGGGTTTGATCGAGTTCAGCAACGTAAACCTGATGAACAAGCTGCGACACGGCGCTCTGCGTTTGCGCGCCAGCAGACGGCAACAACTGCTGCGTCTCGAGTATGTCGATCCCAGGTTTGCGCGTTACGGCGAAAGACAATTCGCGCCGCTGGCCCTTACGGCTGAATACCAACGAGACTCGACGGTGACCCGCTTCTTTCGTTCCACAATTGACCGCGGAACTTTCGGAATCGTGCAACGCCTGGATGAGGACGGAAACCCGATTGATCAATTCGGGGGACGCGTTAACGAGCCAACGATCAATCGCTTTACTGCGGCGCTGGAGACTCAACGGGTCCTTGACCGGAGGACCCACACTATTGTGTTTGCGCGCTACAGCTATGAAGACGTCCGTCTATTCAATCTTCAAAGTTTATTGATCAGGCCCATTCTACAGCCAGATCGGGCAATTCGACTTTCCCGGTTCGGAGCTTCCCTGGTGCGAGATACGCGCCAAAGATGTGAACGCGGGTTAATTGGAACCGTGCGCACCGCTGATGGGTCCGAGCCCGGAGCACCCGGCGAGATCTGTCGTCATAACCAGGTTGACGCCACCCGGGGCGACTTCTTAAGCCTCGACTACGCGGTGGCGTTGAGGCAATTGGGTGGCAACGTTTCTCTTAACAGGTTCCAGGCAAGTTACCGGCGGTACTACAAGATGGACAGCTTGCGCGGGACGGTGTTCGCGGGTAACGCCACCCTGGGCCTGGCCAATCTTTTCAATCCGCGCGATCGAGACGGCAATGGCACCATAGATGAGATTGACCGCACCCTGCCCATTAGCGAAAGATTCTTTTCAGGGGGTTCCTCAACCCTGCGGGGATTCGCTTTTGAGGAAGCAGGGCCCCGCCAGGCCATCATCCCAGTAGGGGTATTCCGCGATCAGGACGGAGAGATTATTTCCCTCAATCCCTTCACTGTGCCTATCGGCGGAAACGCGTTGGCGATTGTTAACCTGGAAGCTCGGATACCGCTAACCAGGTCGTTACAGGCAGTTCCTTTTTACGATGGTGGTAACGTTTTTCGTCGCGTTGGAGATTTATTCAAGAAGCGAGATGACACGCCTGTTCCGCCGGGAGACCTTCTGGCCGCGATCAATGCCGCAAATTTGCGTGCTCACTGGACCCATACCGTGGGACTGGGCTTCCGGATTCAAACCCCACTCGGTGGCGCATTAGCGGTGGACTATGGCCTGTTGTTGAATCCGCCCCAGTTTCTGATCCCTCAGCAAGCGCCAAACTTTGACGCCACTCCAGCCATCTATCGCACTAAACGAACCCAGATTCATTTCAGGTTTACGCAAACGTTTTAGCGGAAATCAGGGGAATAGGGGAAACAGGGAAAAAGGGGTAACAGGGGAAAGGGTAAGAGGCAGTGAGCGAAGAGCCCATGAAGAACATCACCAAATGGAAAGACAAACCAGCGGTCTGGAGGTTCCTCCTCCTCTTACCCTTTACCCTTTTACCCTTTTACCCCCTTTCTCTTTGCCCCGCTCAGGAAGTCGTGGACAAGATGGTGGCCACCCTGAACGCCGGTGCGCGCACGGACTTGATTACGTATTCTGATCTCCTGTGGCAACTGGCCTTGCAACCGAACACCTCGCTGGCCAATCCGAGTTCAGAGGCTCTCAATCGAGCCTTACGGTTGGTTATCGACCAGCGGCTGATTCTCCAGGAAGCTGAGAAGCTACCGACAATCTCTCCGACTGCTGATGAGATCAGGAATGCTCGAGATGAGCTGGTAAAAGCGTTTCCCTCCGCGGCTGAATTTCAGCAACGACTTTTGCGTGTTGGCCTTACCAGTGAACGACTTGATGAAATCCTAGAGCAGCGGGTGAGAATTGAGAAATATCTCGACTTCCGTTTTCGTAACTTCGTGCTGATTTCGCAAAAAGAGATCGCGGACTATTATCAGGATGTTTATCTCCCGCGCTTGAGAGGGCGGTCTCCAGGACAAATCATACCGACGCTGGAAGAGGCGCAGAATGAGATCAAAAGCACTCTTACTGAAGCGAAAATCGAGTCGGACACCGATGCCTTTCTTGACGGCACGCGCGAACGGGCTGAGATTGTGATGCTGAGTTCGGTTTGAGTGAGCACTGCACGAAAGGTGTGTTAATTCGAGCATGAGTGGCCGTATCCAAACTGGGGAACACGATCCACGAACTAACACGAAATGACACTAAGAAGAAGACTTCGTGTTGTTTCGTGTGATTTTCGTGGATCGTGCGTATTGGCCAGACTTGTTCAACTCAAAAACACAAGAAAGTACCGACCGGCGCCGTATCCCACGGATTTCCTGTGTCTGAACTGGAGTAAGTCCCCATAAAGAGTAAGCTGACCGGCCAGGCTACGTCTCGCCATTGTCTTGCCGACTGGAGCAGTAATGTTTTTACAATTGAGTCATGTTAGCTCGTAAGCCAGAGAAACGGCCTCGCATCGGACTAGCGCTTTCAGGCGGCGCAGCGCGAGGGCTCGCTCACATTGGAGTTCTGCGGGCCCTGGCCGAGCATAACATTCCCATCGACTACCTCGCCGGCACTTCCGCCGGCGCCCTGGTGGCCGGCACGCTGGCTTCGGGCATGGCCCTTTCCGAGATTGAATCTATCGGCCGAAATTTGCGTTGGCGCGACGTAGGACGAATGACCATGTCGCGAATGGGCGTCCAGAGCAATGAGCGCCTTGAAAAATACTTGCGGGAGCGTCTACCGGTCACTCGTTTTGAAGATCTTCCCATTCCCTTTGCTGCCGTGGCCACCGACCTGCAGTCGGGCAAAGGAGTGATCATGCAAGGTGAGGGCGATGTGCCGTTCGCGATCCGTGCGAGTTGTGCGATCCCCGGTTGGTACCTTCCCGTGACCGACCAACGTGGAAGACAACTCGTGGATGGCGGTCTGGTTGCCAATATCCCATCCGACGTTGCGCGTTCAATGGGGGCGAGCATCGTCATAGCAGTTGACGTCAACGCTGAAGGGGCTGCCTTTTTGGGTCCCTCTCTATCTATCATCAGCGTAGTGTTGCAGTCGATGATGCTGGTGCAGCGCAACGCGTCGCTCTACCAATTGGCGGCGGCCGATGTGGTGATCAAGCCTCGCGTTGGCCATATTCGTTGGGATGAGATGAGACGCGCCGAAGAGCTAATTGCCGCCGGCTATGAGGGAGGGGTTGAAAGTATCCCGGAGATCGAGATGGCGATTGCTGTTGCAACTAAGGCCGCGCCAAAGTGGTATCAGCTTCGCCGCCGTAGGGAGATCCCAGCCAAGCGTCGTGTTACTTCGCTCACTTAGGCTCAGCTCTTATACCATGGGATCCATTCGCTACCGCAAATGGTTCTATGGGATGAGTGGCAACTTGCTGGGGTGAGTGCTGGGATCCATTGGCTACCGCAAATGGTTCTGTGGGATTAAGAAATCTTATGCAGATTAGCCGTTTATAGAAGATATCCAGAATTGACGGAGCACTGAAGGGTTGCGCAGCGAGGAAATCCTGCCAAGAGACTGGCAATGAGCCTTTGCTAGGCCGGTTACACTCTGAGTCTATCTTCCGATGGCTATCGAGGTCACATCTGTATCCGAACGGCGGATTACCTCCGTCCCCAGAATCGTTAGTAGTTTTCGCCAGATCTTTCAATTGTTCGAACACGCTGCGCGGCCCACAGCATTCCAAGTCGTTTTTACCATGCTGCTGTTTGCGGCGGTGGTCGCTGGTGATTCCTTCTTCCGGTCTTACAAGCACTACTCAAAAATCATTGACGCCCGCCTAGCCAGTGGTTATCTAACGAGTCGCCCCGGACTCTATGCTGCGCCGAGAACAATTCGGGCAGGCCAGGGCTTCTCCCCAGATGATCTGGTAGCAGTCTTGCGGCGCTCCGGCTACACAGAAACTGCGAGTAGCGATGTCTGGAATGGGAGCTTTGCCAGGCAAGACTCGGCTGTGGAAATTCGACCCAGGCAGGTCAATCAAAACAGTCATCCGCAGATCGTTCGGGTCAGTTTTCTAGGCGGCAGAGTCTCGGAATTGGTTACGGACGAAGTTCCGCTCGAATCGTTTACTCTCGAGCCGGAGATTCTGACAAATGATCTTTCCTCGAAAACGGGGAAACGGAATACGCTGAGCTATAGTGACATCCCGCCGGTTCTGGTGCAGGCCATTCTCTCGATAGAAGATCGTCGCTTCTTTGAACACCCGGGTCTGGACGTGTTCGGAGTCGCTCGCGCCATGCTGCGTAACGCCGGCGAGGAACGAATCGGCCAGGGCGGTTCAACGATTACCCAGCAGCTCGTCAAGAATACTTACCTGTCGCCCGAGCGTACTTTCCGCCGCAAATATGCGGAAGCGATGTTGGCTTTTGCCATCGAGCAGAGGCTTTCGAAGCAGGATATCTTTGCGCTCTACTGCAACGAAATATACCTGGGCCAGCGGGGAGCGGTTGCGGCGCGCGGTGTAGAACAAGCAGCGCTAATTTACTTCGGCAAAGAGCTGAAGAATCTCTCTTTGGGCGAAGCGGCCACGATCGCCGGAATGATTCAGGGGCCATCGCGTTATTCACCTGAACGAAAGCGAGAGGCGTCGCAGGCACGACGAAATCTGGTGCTGGCGGCAATGGCTCGGACTGGTTGGATCAGCGCCGAGCAGTCTATAACGACTTCAGAGGAGCCACTCATTGTGGTCGCCTTGCCGGATACATATCATTCTCAGGCTCCCTATTTCATTGACTACGTCACTCGCGTTGCCGAGTCGGAACAGGAGGTTTCAGGCGCGACCCAGCAGATCTACACGACCATCGATTTGGACCTGCAACAAGTCGCTGAGGCCGCAATCAAGCGCCAGCTCGAACATCTCGATGGGATAAATAAGAACCGCGGGGTAAAACCTCAAGCGGCCCTGGTGGCCCTCGACCCGCGCACCGGAAATGTCCTCGCCATGGTAGGCGGCAGGGACTATGCTGAGTCGCAGTTGAACCGCGTCACCGACGCGCGCCGGCAGCCTGGTTCGATCTTCAAACCGTTTGTTTATGCGGCGGCACTGGAAGACGGACTGTCACCGGTTCGAACGTTTACCGATGCTCCTCGTGATTTCGTTTACGATCGAAACCGAATCTATCGTCCGGCAAACTTTGGTGGCGGCTATTCCGGTCGCGAAGTAACCATGCGCAGCGGTCTGGTCAATTCGCTTAACATCGTCACAGTTGATGTCGCGATGCACACCGGCCTCGCACGCATAGCCAACCTGGCATCACAGTTTGGATTGCCCAAACCGGAGCGATATCCCTCCCTGGCGCTAGGCACGACCGAGGCAACACCTCTTCAGCTCGCGGCTGCCTATGCAGCGTTCGTCAATGGCGGGCGACGCGTCGAGCCAAAGGTAATCGCCAGTGTCCGTGAACCTCCGGGCACAAGTTCATTTAACCCTGAACAGCCACAGGTGATTCGTCCGACGACGGCCTATATGATTACCAACATGCTGGCGGCTGTTGTGGATCAGGGAACGGGCAGGGCTGCTCGCGGCGCGGTAAAGGGAACTGCCATTGCCGGCAAGACCGGAACATCGCGCGATGGATGGTTTGTCGGTTACACGCCCAATCTGGTTTGTGTGGTGTGGATTGGTTTCGATGACAACAGCCAGCTCGGCTTGACCGGAGCCGCGGCAGCATTGCCGGCCTGGACCGATTTTGTTAAGGGTGCAGTGGCGCTAAGGCCAGAGCTTGGCGGCCGTACCTTTGAATGCCCTGAAGGAATCAAATTCATGGAGGTCGACGCGGAAAGCGGTTTGATCTCAACTCTTTCTTGCCCTAACCGCCAACTGATAGCCATCACCGATCGGCTGGCGCCCAACTTTGAATGTTACAACCATGGCAACCTTCCTGTCTCAGACGGTTATCACGAACAAGACGTGGAATCCTCCGTTGATCAGGCTGTATTAGCGGCGCACCTAAGGGCCGCACCCAGGGAAACACTGGTTTTCAGGGAAATGAAAAGCTTAAAAGCGACTCGTGTCGATGTGGATGCGCGTGGTAAGCGGACGCTTGTGAACGATATGCGGTAGAAGGATGCTACTGCCAGGCCGCCTGACGGGGCGGAAGGACTGCGCTTCGGCGTATTGCGCAACGTTCGCTACGGCTTGGCCGCCTGATGTGAGGAAGGTCTCGGCCGAGCTTTTTGGACAATCAGTCAACAGATGTAAATGGTCTGGCATGATTACGTACGCGAACAGCAGAAAGCCACCAGATGTTCGCGCTTCGTTAATCGCCCGGCACGTTACAGCTCCTTCCGCACATCAGACGGCGCAATATTTATCAGTGAGTCTGACAGCGCAGAAGAGTGTCAAAATTTCAAACCCGCTCCAATATCACTTCAGCGATCGCGTGTTCGCTAGTGTGAGATAGAGAAAGATGAGCCGCGTTAGCTCCTGACCCGGCAAATAATTCCTGTACCTGTCCATGAAAAAGAAGATACGGCGCTCCGCCGTCGCGTGCAGCGATCTCCACGTCCTGCCAGCCAATCCCGCCTCTCCAACCCGTTTGCAGTGCTTTTAGAGCAGCTTCCTTTGCTGCAAAGCGGGCGGCATAATGTTGAGCAGCCACGGCGCCTCGGCCATCGCAGTAGGCCCGCTCGGCGGAAGTGAAGACGCGCTCCGCAAAGCGCGGAGTACGCGAGAGCACTTCGCGAATGCGATGAACTTCGATAATGTCTATGCCGATGGAAACAATCACGGATTCTGAACTTGAGAGCGCCGGGTTCTACTGGCGCGAAATCGATGGCGCGCGTGCTCTTGTTTGCGCCCCGCTCGAAGACGACGGTTTCACAAACGGTTTCTCCACACGCCTGGGCGGCGTAAGCCCGATGCCGCAGGCAGCACTGAATCTTGCAGGTTTCAACGAAGATGCGGCCGAGAACATTCTGGAGAATCGGCGACGGTTTCTCAAGCTTTTCGGCGGCCAGTGGACATTGGGAAGCTGCTGGCAAATGCATGGCACCGACGTCCGCGTTATCCGAGACGCAGCCGAGGCGAGGCCCGCGGAAGATGCGCGAGGCGACACGATCTATTGTGATGCTCTCGTTAGCGACGCAGAACACGTTCTGGCTGGAGTCAAGACTGCTGATTGCGTGCCTATCCTGATCGGTGATCCAAAGACGAGTTCATTCGCCGCGGTCCACGCAGGTTGGCGCGGAACCTACGCCGGAATTGTTCTGTACGCGCTCGAACGTCTGACCAGGGAATACAATGCACAGCCCGAGGATTGCCGGATTGCGATTGGACCAGCCGCCGCCGCGTGCTGTTATGAAGTAGGCAGCGAAGTCATTGACGGCTTCAAGGAGCGTTTTCCGGGCGCTGACGATCTATTTGAGCCCACTCGGGTAGGACATGCGCGCATCGATCTGCTCAAAGCAAATCGAGATCAGTTGCTGGCCGGGGGAGTCGCAGCCGAACGCATTCATACTGCCCCTTTGTGCACAATGTCTCGGACCGACCTGTTCTTTTCCTATCGACGCGAAAAAGAAGTGCATGGCAGGGTTGGGAGGTTGATGGCGGTGATCGGGAGGCAATCAGTTTAGAGTTCATCAACCTTTAGGTTGTTATTTTGAAAAACGCCCAAGCTAAAGCTTGAACCCTCAACCTTACTGGAGATCATTTGCCCGTCACTGTGAAAGGGATTTTGACTTCGCGAGTTTGCGGTGGGAAGCAAAGCTCATCGTTGCAGCTCTGGTAGCGTAGGCGCCCCTTCAGTTCAAAGGATCCTGACCCAAAAACAGCATCGACGGTTACCTTAAAACGCATCGTCACTTTTCCCTCGTACACCGCCACTTTGTTCTTCGAGAACTTGAGGTTGCGCAAGACCGCACGCGGATAGACTACGGGACCAACTCTCAGCCCACTTGGCTTCTCAATTTCCAGTTGGGTGGCAATGAGAAACTTTTCCAGCGGGCGATTTGAATGGACGTGGAAGCCCGATGGTATCTCCATCACAACCACGCCTTGTGCAGCGCGTCCGCGCGTCAGCTTGTCAGCGGAAAAATAGCCACTGACGCCGATGTTGGGCGCCGATTGGGGCGGTGGTGTGGCGGCAAAGGTGGTCGGAAAACTGAGCACACCTGTAATAAGCAGAAATTGGGTAAAGCGTCGCAAATTGATAGATTTCATCAGTTGTTGTTACCGGATCAGATTTGTAACTTCAGATTGATTCTACATGGAGACCGCAAAACGAGGAAACGCAGAAGTAGTGTCCTAATTCATTTTCTTCTCATGCCTCGCTGATGAGGTAGCACTGAAATCAATAACGATCCACGAAATAACACGAAAGATCACCAAAACATTTTCGTGTTCGTTCGTGTGGTTTCGTGGATCGTTTGTTCCGCCAAACCAACTATCAAATTAGAACGCCACCAAACGCGGGCGCCCCCCGGCCGGGAAAGAGGGATTCTCAGAACAAGTTTAGGCTCCCTGCAACTGGATCAAATTTGGGCCCTGGCGGGCCGCAAGCTGTCCACACGCCGCATAGATGTCTCGCCCGCGCGGTTTTCGTATAAATGTGTGAACTCCCTTGGTCTCCAGGATCGCTCTAAACTTTTCCACCCGCTCCGGCGAGGAGGGCCGGTACGGAAGAGGATTGGCAGAGTTGTGCGGAATAAGATTGACTTTCGCGCGCACCTGGTAGCGATTGATCAGGTTTGCGAGTTGTCGCCCGTGTTCGTCGGAGTCGTTTACGCCATCAAGCATCACATATTCGAAAGTGAAACGCTCGGTGCGCTTCAGCGATTGCTCAAACTCCTTACAGGCTGTCAACAATTCGCTGAGTGGCCACTTCTTGTTGATAGGCATCAAGACATTGCGCAACTCGTCGGTCGGAGCAGCCAGCGAGACTGCCAGATGCGGTCGCTCGGGTATAGTCGCCAGCTCGCGGATGCGTGGAACCACTCCCGCAGTAGAAACAGTGACGCGGTTTGGCACGATGTGCAGACCCTTTGGGTCGGACACAATCCGTAGCGCCTTCATCAGTGAATCGAATGCCAGAAAGGGTTCGCCCGCTCCCATGCCTACCAGGTTTGTCCCCCGCGAAGGTTTCCCACTTACTCCATAGGCATCATTAAGCGCGATAATTATTTGTTCGACGATCTCACCTGCAGTGAGCGACCGCAACACGCCCAACTGAGCCGTCAAACAAAAGCTGCATTGGAGCGGACATCCCGATTGCGACGAGAAGCAAATGGTGTCGCGATGCTCCTCGGGAATAAACACCGTCTCGACCGGCAAGCTGTCATGCGTCTTCATCAGATAACGGCGCGTGCCGTCTGCCGAGATGTAACGAGATTCAACCGTAAGACTGGATGCCGTGGCCTGTTCCTGCAACTTTGCGCGGAGATTCTTGGGAAGGTCGGTCAAATCGTCGAAGGCGCGCAGTCGTCGATATTGCATCGCGGCGAAGATCTGCCGCCCACGGTAGGCCGGTTCGCCAAGTTCTTCGACAAACGAAACCAACTCCTTCTGAGTTAAACCTGTTAAGTGCGAGCCAGTCATTGGAAAGTCATCTTATCACTCCCCCGGTTTTATCTTTACCGCCCTGGTCGCGTTATATTGTTCGCGGGATTTACGTGGTTGCGAGTGCTTGTCAGAACGGGAAGTGGTACGACCCGGTCCCACAGGGAGTAGACAACCTGGGGGAGAACCTCAGTGGCTTGTCGGTTAGACATGAGAGTAGGTACTTCAGAGCTGGAGAGCGCCTCCAGAAGCAGCCGGTTTGCCGGATTTCTGTCTCGTGAACGTCTGATAGCCGGCGGCGTCGCTTTTCTATCACTTGCGTTCTTTCTTTTCCTGGCGCTGCGTTGGTTTGAGCACGCGGTCACGTTTCATCCGCTGCGCTATGACGACCGCGCCGGCTGGAAACAACCAACCGGCGCGCAGGATGTGTGGCTCAAAACGACCGACGGTATACGCTTGCACGGTTGGCTATTCGAGGCCAGAGAGCAACCTGCTTTTGCAACCATCATCTACTTTCACGGTAACGGCGGAAATATCAGTAATGTCGGGTGGGCAGGAGAGCGTCTCTCTAGTCGCGGATTCGACGTGCTTCTACTAGACTATCGCGGGTATGGTCGAAGCGAGGGACACGTCGACGGCGAGACAGGCCTGTACGCTGATGCTGACGCAGGTTATCAGTACGTGACGAAGACTCGTGGTGTCCGCCCCTCGCGCGTCGTGCTTTATGGTCAATCGCTGGGGACGGCAGTCGCGGTGGATCTGGCTTCGCGCCAGGAGTCTGCCGCCGTGATACTGGAGTCAGGGTTTAGTTCCGCCAGTGATTTGGCCTCAACCGTGCTCCCTGTTTTGCCTCGTCCCTTGCACTTTCTTGCTAAAAATCGTTTTGAATCCAGGCGCAAGCTGTCGAGTGTCAGATGCCCGGTTCTAATTACTCATGGGGATCCAGACCTAACTATTCCCACAAAACACGCACGACTCCTGTTTGCCGCTGCTAACGAACCGAAGAAACTCCTAATCTTCCCGGGAGCGGGGCACAACGTTTTCGGGTCTCTCGGAGATGGATACTTGGATCGGGTTGCTGACTTTCTTCACACCGCAATTGAGCCGGAGCGTCATTGAAACCAGCATGTCTACCGTAGCAAATGTGGAGAGAAAAATCAGACGCGTCGAGGGCTTCCGTGTGCGCATTCTTCATCTTCACGGAGCCGACGTGCGTGGCGACCGGATGGGTTTGCCGCAGTACAGTTATCACCGGGCTGCCGAGAACGTCATGACGGTGGAGAACTGGAAGGCAACGAGATTTCGCCTGTCTTATCCAGGCTTTGAAGTGGATGTCGTGGACCGCCGAGGGAATTCAGTCAAGGGCAACACGAAGCTGAGTACGGTAAGAGAAACGTACCATGCACTTGCCAAGCCTAAACGAAAAAGAGGGTGAACGGATGGATCCATCCATTCACCCTCATACTTTTAAACGGGTTCGCGGTTATTGCACAACCGTAAACTTCGAAGAAGGCGATAGAGTCTGTCCGCTGACGCGATCTCGGATGCGAATTGCCAGTTCGTATTCGCCCGGAGTCAGGGGGCTCGAATCAATCAGCCGAGCCAGTGTTAGCCGTTGACCCGAGTCGCTCATGCCTTTCCAGTCTTCCACGTGCTTGCCTAACTCTTTGCCGTCTTTGAGCAGGGCATACTCAACATCCACTGAGGGACGCAGAGTCGTCTGATCGATGCCGGCGTTGTAAACCTGCATATAAACTCCCACCGGTTGGCCTCGATGATAGATTTTAGAAACGTTCGGGATCACTTTCGTCTGGCCTATCACAAACTGTCCCACGGCTGGTTGATCGACCAGGCTCTGCAACTTGGCTGCCATGATTAGCGTGGAGGTCGAGAGTTTCGCCGGGTCATACCTGGGAACGGTAAAGCCGAGAGGACGGATGCCGGTAGCTCCCGAAACCACATCACGCACAATCACGTCCACCTTGTAGGTTCCCGGGGCCAGGGCCACAGCCTTCTGATAAGCGGATTTGCGGTCCTTCGCTTCCGTGAGTTCCTGGGTTGTGGCGGTTGTGATTACCGAATCTTCGAAGATGTTGACACGTCTTCCGGCGACAGAGGTTATCTTGGCGAAGATGTTTATACGGGCCTGCTGCAGCCCGCCGCTATCCTGAAATACCAGGTCTTTATTCTCGGTCTGGATCGTAAAAGCCGAAATCACGCGCTCGTCTGACTGTCGAAAGAAATCGACGCGAAGGTCAAAGTTGAGAGGGTTCTCTTCGATCACACCAGTGTTAACGGCAGTCGCCAGGTCATTAAACTTCAATTTCGGAGGGCGACTCAAATCTGTGAGGAGTTGCAGACGCGAGAACGGACTGTCCTGCTCCCTCTGGTAACTATGTGATCCAGTGCCGCCGAGGCCCGAAATTCGATCCCCCTTATCTGACAAGCCCAGTTGCTCCGAGAGGGTCAAACCGGCTCCCGGAATCATGAGCATTGCGTCTTTCTCGTTGGCGTTGCGGGCGAGGCGATACTCGCCGCTGCCGGTGGGATCCACGAACTCGATCTCGACTCCAGATCCGACGCCGGGTAGATATCTATAGAACCAGGTTTCAAATGGGTAGGTTGAGGTGGAACCACCGCCTTCGTGCGGAGGCCGATCGTACATTCCACCCATCGGATGTGTCTCTCGCCCGTCAGGCTTTCCATACATGATCCAAATGCGCCCGCGATCGCTCTTCCATCCCGGAATTCCCGAAGCAAAGTGTTCATTCGCGTAAGCGATGCGCTCGTAGTACTCCTCTTTAAACTCGTTTTCGTCCGTATCGGGATCGGGATCGCGACGACGCCAAAACTCCTCGATGAAGCGCTCTCGTTCGTCGTCCGTCGCCAGCTTCTTAAAAGCCTTTCGCTCGTCGTCTGTGATGATGTACGTAACATCCTTGTCTAACCAATCCTTGTAAGCTTTCTTAAGCTCAGTCTTGACGTTGCGGGACTTCTGTGAGGGGTCCTGAGTTGATCGAGGATCCTGGCCAAACGAGAACGGGACGGAACTCAAAACGGACAGAATGATAGCCAGGCGAAGCGCTGATTTGGGGTAAGACATTCGGAACTCCTATTGAAGCTGAATCAAACTAAACGAGAATCACGGCGCGGCGCCGGCGCAGGGCAGAAGCAAACGATTCTAGGTTCGTCGGGAACCGTAGTCAAGATGCCAGGAGCCTGCGGGTAAGTTGCCCCTAAATTGCTGAAAAACCCTGTAAATGCAGCCCTCAAGTTCTGATGGCCGAACTAGCAGGCCGCTGAAAAAGGGGTGGGCCAATATGAGAACGATAAAACGATCCACGAAAGCACCCAAAATGACTCGAACTAAGGTCTCTCTTCGTGTCCGTTCGTGTGATTTAGTGGATCGTTCTTAGTTTTTCAGCGGCCCGCTAGGTCGCGGTGCGCGGTCGGTTGAAAATCCAGGCTACAAATATGGAAACGACATAAAGAACCATCATCGGGGCAGCGAACAGCAGCATATTAGGGATATCACTGGTGGGCGAAAGCACTGCCGCAGCAATCAGAATAACTATCGCCGCCGTCTTCCAGGAGCGCACCAGAAATCCGGCAGTTAGCAGTCCGATCCGAGACAGGACGTAACTTACGGCCGGCATTTGGAAAACCACTCCCATTCCCAGCATTACAATGATAATGAAATCGAAGTAGTCGTCTGCCTTTAGCAACAGTCGAAAATCCTGGCCCAATCCCAGGAGATACTTCGCCGCGGGTGGAAAAATCACATAGTAGGCAAACATGGCCCCCAGCACGAAAGATATCGATGAGAGGGCAACAAACGGGGTAACGTAGCCGCGTTCGTGCGGATAAAGACCGGGCGCGACGAAAGCCCAAATCTGCCAGAGCAGGAATGGAACTGAGAAGCAAAGCGCGGCGTACAGCGAGACTTTTATGTATAGCGAGAACGGCTCCAACGCGGTGGTGACTATTAGCTTGTCGTTGATTCCGGAGGAAGCCTGCGGCAATGATGTGAGATCGATCGGGAGCCTGACTCCTTTGGGAATTACAGTATTGCCGGCATAAAGCGGCTCATCTGTAAATGCCCCCAACTGTCCCTGTGCATCCTTCGCTATCCGCGCTGTCACCGAAGCCCCAACCGGGATGACGCTGCTTCCCAGCGTGGTCTCTTCGGGAAACACGTAACGTCCCACATCGTTTTCCTTCAGAGAACTTAGCCCGAGTATCGTTTCGTTTCCTGTCAGTCCTGCAATCGGCACCTGGCGTCGTTGTGCCTCGGCCAGGGCACGTTCGACCGGCACGGCCAGAAAGCTGTAAATGCGATCCGAGAAGAACCAACAGACGGAGGTGGCCACGAAGACAAAAACGATAGAGCTAATGAGACGTTTGCGCAGTTCGTCCAGATGATCCAGAAAGGACATCTGACCGCCAAGTTCTTCTTCTTCACTCTCGCCTATTTGACGAGCTCTCAAGAGAGTTGACATCGATATGGTTCGTCCCTATTCACAACCAATCTTGTTTCCTCGGTGGTTCCGACTTGATCGGGTCGTCTCTGGTCTCATGTGCTTCCGAGGAGAGAGCGGAAGAATCTGCATTGTTCGGCATCGCCGGCCGGCCTATTGTGTCAGCATCAGGTACTGGTCTAATCAGCGGGTCAGGAAACTTTCTCTGTTGGCTTTCTGAATTTGATATCGAGTTGTCCTCTGGTTGCTGCGACGTCGCCATACCATTGTCACGATGAGATTCTTCGAACGCCACCTCGCGCTCCCAGGTGCGCTTAAAATCCTCCGAGGCCTTGCGAAACTCGGCAATGTTTTTTCCTAAAGTGCGGCTCAGTTGAGGCAATTTCCGCGGACCAAAAAAGACAAGAGCCATCACCAAGATGAAAAACAGTTCGGTGCTGCCAAGCGAATCGAGAATTAAGAGGAACACTTCTTAGAACTACCTTTCGCGATCTGCGCGCTCGCCGACTGCCGATTTTGGATTGCCAATTGCCGATTGCCAATTGAAAAGCACTTATTCGATCAACCGACTGATTACTGTGTTTGCAAATCGTTCTTCCAATTGGCAATCGGAAATCGGCGATCATGAGGATTGTAGCGCGTTGGTTGTTAAAGCAGAAGGCAGCAGAACCAAACCCCTGGTACTTATTGGGTGGATATCTTAACGGCTGGTATGGGCCAATTAGCAAAAACCAAACCACACCTAAGCTGGGCGCTGGCGACCGGGTCGAAGGGTACCGGTGCAGGTTCGAAATCGCTCGATAAAAGTTTTTTGTTGTGCTCCTCCACTACGGAACTGTGAATAAAATTAAGGAATGGGACTCAGTTTCACTTCAAGATGCCACCGGCTTGCCCGGTGGAGTCTCACGTTGGTAGCTAACCTAAGGGCCCTATGATTGCCAAGATGCCACCGGCTTGTCCGGTGGAGTCTCACGTTAGTGGCTACCTAAGCACCCTATGATTGCCAAGATGCCACCGGCTTGTCCGGTGGAGTCTCACGTTAGTAGCTAACCTAAGGGCCCTATGATTGCCAAGATGCCACCGGGCAAGCCGGTGGCATCTTGAAGTGAAACTGAATCCAAACCTTTAATTTATTCACAGCTTCTACCGCTCTCGGTTCATCGATCTGGGCCAAAACTGCATGAGAACGTGTCGATTCGATGCCTTTTCTTGACAGTGGCGACTCACTCGCGCAACTCTGTCCCAGAAACTCTAAACACTTCAGACGGTTCTGGGATTGGTCACGAAAATGCTCCCGATGCTTCCGATCCCGCGGAGCGGTCTGGATGCGCAGGTAAGGTCTGTGATTCAAGGGAGGAAGTAGCCTAAAGTATGTCCCGCAAGGCTAGACCACAGAGAGCGGAACCCTCAACCGCATCTTTGCAGCAGTTCGGTGAAGTAGCTGAAGCCATTTCCGCCACCAGGAAAAAACTGGAAAAAGCTGCCCTTCTGGGAAACTACTTTAAAACGCTAAACGACGTTGACCTCGCGCGGGCTGCGCGTTACTTCGCGGGCCATCAATTTGCGCTGAGTGACTCACGCACTACCAATGTCGGCGGAAGCATAATTAGCGAAGCTCTGTGCCAGGCTACCGGTTTTAGCATGGAAGATCTGGCGCCGTGGTATGTCCGTCTCGGCGATGCCGGCGAGACTGCATATGAAGCCGTTAAAGAAGCAAAGCGTGGCCTTAAGCTGCCTGCTATTACGTTGGCAGAGACTGAATCAATAGTCACGCGCTTGAGCGAAACGCGCGGAACCAGGAACAAGACGGCTTTGCTGGCCACTGTGCTTCATCAGGCCGGCCCGCTGGAAGCTAAGTACCTTGTCAAGTTGCTAATTAGTGACTTGCGAATTGGATTGAAAGAGGGACTTGTCGAAGATGCTATAGCCCGCTGCTTCGCCAAGCCGCTTCCGGAAGTGGCCCGTGCGAACATGCTTCTCGGTGATATTGGCGAAGCGGCGGTCCGTGCCAGGAATAGTGACTTGCACCACATCGAGATGAGGCTCTTTCATCCCATCAAATTCATGCTGGCAACGCCGGCGGCTGACCTCTCAGACATCGCCCGCACGATGCCCGCTGAGTTTTTTGTCGAAGATAAGTTTGATGGGATTCGAGCGCAGGCGCACGTAAAAGGCGAGCGGGTATCGCTCTACTCTCGCACGATGGACGAGATCACGCACCGTTTTCCTGAGCTGGTCGAACCACTCCGAAGTTTGCCGACTGATCTGATTATTGACGGAGAAATTGTACCTGCACAGGGCGAACGGATCCTCCCCTTTAGCCAGTTACAAAAGCGATTGGGCCGGAAGACCATCGGCAAAGATTTGATCAGCGAAGTGCCCGTTATTCTGGTGGCTTACGATTTGTTATACGCAGATGGTCGAGTGCTGATTAATGAATCTCTCGAAGAGCGAAGAGAGATCCTGAATAGACTCGTCCCGAAGCAAGGCACAATCCGTCTCTCTATTGCAAAGGAATTTAAGGAAGTCGCCAAGCTCGACGACGAATTCACGAACGCCCGCGTGCGCGGTAACGAGGGCCTGATGATCAAAAGTCCTGCTTCATTGTACAAGCCGGGCAGGCGCGGCCGGGAGTGGTTGAAGTTGAAGCGGGCGATCGCGACTCTGGATGTAGTGGTGACAGCCGTTGAAGTCGGGCATGGAAAGCGCCGGCATCTCCTTTCTGACTACACTTTCGCGGTGCGCCGGTCGGACCAGAGCAAGGAATTGCTCAATATCGGGAAGGCCTATTCCGGGCTCACCGACATAGAGCTGGCGGAGCTTACCGAATGGTTCCAGCGGCACACCCTCCAGGAGTTTGGACACGGAAGAGTACGCCTGGTGGAGCCCAAAGTTGTGATCGAGGTCACCTTCGATAGGGTCCAGGAATCGAAAAGGCACAAGAGCGGCTACGCGCTGCGTTTTCCAAGGATTCTTCGCGTGCGAACTGATAAGAACCCTGATGATGTTGACACGCTGGCGACCGTCCGGCGCATGGTAGACTCAAACAACACACCCTCACCAGCCGCCGCTGGTTGAAAATTCCAAATATCCCCTGACTGCTTCGAGAAGGGACTCGGGAGGAAGATTGACTCCCCCTGGGTCCGAGGTCTCGGCTATTGCGTTATCGTGCTAGAAGGCGGTAGGATGCAGCCGCCGGCACCGAACCTTGCGCCCATGTCTTCTGTAAAAGGATGTGCATCATGACCGCCCCGCAAGGGTCTTGCAAGGAATCTGTTTAACCCGGGTGTGCGACAAATTTATGGGAGAAGAAGAGGGAGCTTGAGCTAACCTAGAGAAGCGCTATAATCTGGCTGCTATATAAGCAGCCAGATAAAGGAGCTTCCTAGAACCTATGACAGAAACATTAG
>JALZJF010000218.1 GCA_030859905.1 Acidobacteriota bacterium | reverse complement strand
AGCTGCCCTGCTGATGCCAGTCCGCGCAAGCGCTTATGCCGCGGGTCACAAAATCAAGGTCGGTTAGCCGGCTATTTGAGGATTACGTCGAAACTGAAAGAAGAGAGCGGTGCGACAATGGAGGTAGGCGCTCCTGATGACAGGATTTGATGGCTCAAAGGCCTCATCCTGACGCCCCGGCTCAAAGACCTCAACTGCCGGTACTCGGATCGGTCGTCACCGCTCGCCGGAAGGTTACAACTAATTCAACAACTGTCCAAGGAAAAACCTGCCCGCCTGGCCGCCCGCTGTCCCGTCCGCGGCAGGAGACAGTTGCTCCTCGCGCACTGCTGCCGCCGCAAACGCCAGGCGCCTCCATGATGATGTGATAGGAACACTTCCTCGACTCGAGGATGTTTTATTATCGCCAGGCGGCTATCGTAATCGAGGAACCATTGGATTACATCGGGAACAGAATCAACTTCAATGCGATCTTGAGCATCTCGCAGAAGCGGTGGCTGCGGCAGCGGATTCTCTTTTCCGTTGGGGCCTGGAGCTGACACACTTCCTCTGGTGGTTGAAGGTTGCGCTATTTGACCCGGTCGCTACCACCACCCCAGGCGGGCTGCTCGCCTGGGGACCCCGGTCCGCTCACGGTTCTGAGGTCACGATTCAGTTTAAACGATGCGCGCACTTCGCCAACTACTTCCCCGCTACGATTTCGTACAGGGAAAAATGCATAGCGGGACACGGCCTCGAGCGACTCATCACTTAACACACCCAGTTGATTGAGCGACTCAATCACAACAGTCGGCCGCGCGCGGTGGTCATCACCATCCTCGATTTTCAGCGCCAGTCCTAATCCGTTGGGCCACTCCTTACAAGGGATCACACCCGCGGTGTAGACGCCTTCGGCGCCGACCTTTGATACCAGGCTTCCTGCAGTGGCGCGCATCATTTCTGTGTCCAACCGATCGCTCGTTCCCCCAATCAATTCGGGATGCCTTGTCATCGCCGCCACAATCCTCTTACAGGCCTCACGTGTACTCTCGTCAAACTCCGCGGGAGGCGCCACCAGACGCGCGTACATCAAAGCCATGGCCTTAACTGTCACTCCAAAAACCGGAACGCCGCAACCATCGATACCCACCGCAATGTCTTCAATCGGGATTCCGGAAAACTGCGAAATTGTATGGCCGATCGCTATTTGCGCTGGATTGCTCGGTTGGTCGTAACTCTCAAGTGGTGCGGCCAGGTGCAATGCAAGAGCAAGCATGCCGGCATGTTTGCCGGAGCAGTTATTTTGCAAAACATGCGGCCTCTCGCCCTTCTCGCGCAACTCGCGAGCGACTTCAGGGCTAAAGGGCTCGTGTGTGCCACACTTCAAATACTCCGTGCCGCGCCCAATCTTCCTTAGCATCGAGGCAGCCACTTCGGTGTGGATCGGCTCGCCGCTGTGTGAGGCGCAGACCAGCGCAATCTCTTTTTCGGTGAAACCAAACCGATCCGCGGCGCCCGAAGCAATCAGAGGTATTGCCTGAAGGGGCTTTGCGGAGGACCGCAGGAATGTGACCGTTTCAGGCGCGCCAAGAACGGCGACTATCTTGCCGCCGGGTTCCACTGCGACCACGTGACCTCGATGACGGGATTCAATGATAGCGCCACGAGTTACCTGAACCAATGGCTCGGGAACGGGAATCTGACGTGGAATGATGTCCGCGGACGCCGTTAGCTGCGACATCTGCATTAGGCTAACCCTCTAGGAGAGACCTGAAGTTGGGTCGGCCATCTTAACATAAGCCTCGGGCAGGGAATGGCGGGACCTTTACAGGCCAGTTCATCTTGAGTCCCGAAGTTCAGTTCTACTTTTAGGTTGCGGCTTACCGGCGGGGACAGGCTAAGTTCTAAACTGTTTGCGTTGAGCTCATCTCTTGGCTGCGGCGCGTTTCCCGCCATAGCTAAGGACTGTGAGTTTCACTTTCCGGCGGCCAAATCTCAGCGCCGCGCGCGTGCTTGGCGTCCAAATGTCAATTTTACGACCCTTGATGGCGCCACCGGTGTCGGCTACGAGATACTCGCCGCTCCAGGCGCCGGCTTGCACATGAACTCGCGACCCTAACGGCAAGAACTTCGGGTCGGCAGCAATAATGCCCTGGCTGACGAGCTTGCCACTGGCGGTTCGGCCACGGAGGCTATAGGCAGTCGCAACGTACGAGACGGGCAGTGTCACCGGAATTTCTGCTGCTTTAACGGGTTTTTCTATCTTGCCGCCGGGCGTTTCGGGCACAGCCTGACCCAGGAAATCACCCGACGAACTTGTACCCGGATACTGAATTTGGGTCCCGGACGCTTCCTTAATTGTTTGTTGAGATTGAGAAACCGCGGTTTCTGCTACCGACGGTTTGGCAGAAAGAAGTAGAAGGGCCGAAAGAAGCGCAACGGCTGCAAGGGCGCTCCCGCTAAAGGAGGATTTCATATTGTCGGGTCTCCTACCGAAGTTTAAACTGCCAACCTTTCCGCGCCGCGCAAGTCCTAATACTCGCCCTCCGGCTCCAGAAGTCCCAAAAGAGGCAGCAGCCGGAGTTGGTGCCTTGCATCCTTTATGCAGGCGCTGAAAGAACCTGTGAGGGTAGTAGAGGCACAACGAGGCTAACATACCAGGATGGGAGCGTCCAGGCCGGGTTTGTCACGGAAACAGCGTCAGGTGAGGCTGTCTAGGTTAACTGGTAACACACCCCGACTTAAGTGAGAAAAAAAGGCCCTGCCTGACCCCGAACCTAAGAGTTTGAGTCCAAAAAGTCCTCCGCCCAGCGGCGCGGGGCGAGCCTTCTGAAACGGGTTCCAAGTTAGCCCCGGGCAAGCCAGTCGCCCGCATAAACCAGTTCTGCCGGCGCGTTAATCACAACTTCCCCGTCCTTTCGCCATTGAATTCGCGCCTGGCCACCAGTCATCTGTACTTCGATCGAACGTTCAGTTTTCCCGTTAATCATGGCCGCCACCGCAGCGGCGCAGGAGCACGTTCCGGAGGCGGTGGTTTCGCCCACGCCCCGTTCCCAGATCCGAAGCTCTATATTGTGACGATCCTTTACGCGCACAAACACTACGTTAGTACGCTCGGGAAATTGCTGGTGGTTCTCGATTGCCCGTCCCAGACGACGCCAGTCGATTGCTTCGAAAGTGTCTACAAAAATACAGCAGTTCGGGTTCCCCATCTGGAGCGCAGTTACGTTTAGTAGACCGCCATCTACAGTCAGCGGATAGTCGACAACTCTCTCCAGGGGCTGGTCCGTGAGCATCGGAATCGAGGCACTAGCGAATCCTGGCCGACCCAGTTCTGAATCAAAGACGTACTTACCCGGACCGGCTTGCTCAAGTAAGAAGTATCGCTTGATTCCCGAACGAGTGCTCAGGCGAAGTACGTTGCGAGTCCACAACTTCTTATGATGAAGGTACGCGGCGGCGCACCGAGTGCCATTGCCTGACAGCCCGGCTTCGCTGCCATCCGGATTAAAGATGCGTACGCGAAAATCAGCGCCTTCGTCTTTCTCACGGCTGACAACGGCAATTCCATCCGCGCCCGCACCGTAATGCCGGTTGCAGATCTGCCGCGCAAACTCCCCCAAGTCTGCAAAGCCGGCAAGTTCATCAGACTCGATAACGATGTAATCATTGCCAAAGCCGTGAAACTTGATGAAAGGAGGCGCCATTTCTGTCCAGTGCTCCTTACGCAGCCCCGGCGAAAAGTTTAGAACGTTGCTGCTCAATTACGGAACCGAGAGCGGCAGCGACCTGATATAAGCTCAACTCGTTCTCGATCGCGGTTCGATGGGCGTTGAATGGGAGCATCCGGTCGCTACGGCTCGCGGTTCTGTATTGATGGCAACTGTTCGAAACATATTAACGTTGCGCCTGGCACGGAGCTAGAAATTAAGGCTTTCCGACGAACGATGCCAACAAAACCGTAATCGGGTCAATGCACAGCGACCTTACGTCGGTATCGACCGGATAGTTGTTTACCATGATGGAAAAGACAAGGTTTTCGCCGCCCGCGGTCGTTAGATAGCCCGCTAGACTCGAGGCCGAACTGAGCGATCCGGTCTTAGCGCGGACGTTGTTCTCGGCCGGGGTTCCCTTCATCCGATTCCTGAGCGTGCCATCGACGCCGGCAACCGGCAACGCTTCCCTAAAAACACTCGCGTATCGATGCCGACGCATGTAGGTCAGTAACTGAACAGACGCTTCCGCGGTGATCATGTCGTTACGCGAAAGTCCTGAGCCGTCAGTCAGGGCCAGTCCACTCGTATTCACACCCGCTTCTTTTAAAAAAGTCTTAACGATCTCAAGTCCTGCGTCCTCGCTGGTCCGTGTGGCGCTCGACAAGCCCGGTGATGGCGGCACAACTCTTCCCAGTGTGCGAAGAATCAACTCAGTGTACAGATTCTGGCTGGGCTTCAGAGTTTGGGCTGCAATTAAGCTGAGCGGAGGCGATCGCATGCTGGCGATTTCAACCGAGCCAATGGACCGAGATGGGCCTGGTCCGTTGGCGTATGCAGGAGCCGGCACGGTTCGCGACTTTCCCGTAAAAGTGACACCACGCTGGGCCAGCGATGAGCGAAGCAGGTAGACAAACAAGAGGCCCGGATGGGAAATACCAACCCCCGCCGCGTAACCGCGATCATCGAGCGGGATGGACCCGTGAATCTCAAGCGCGTCTGCACCGAGGCCGCGATGCAAGGTCAACTCTCGCTTACCTCCTCTTGCTCCAGTCACCACGCGATTGACAATTGCCAAGAGCGGGTCCGGCGGGCCGGTCGTAATTACCGCGGGCACGCCCACTACGGAGCCTGGCTTAACAAATAAATCCAGCGCGTTGTCGTTGATGGCAAGCGCGCTCACTTCCGCTCCATACCACCACTGCAAGTCTTCCCAGTTCCACCCGGAACCATACCGCGGGCCAGTAAAGTAAGTTTCATCGCCGACGAGGTCACCTTCCACACGCTTCACTCCAGCCGCTGCGATTTGCGAGGCAAGGTCGTTGATGCCTTTGAAGTAGTCGCCGCCGTTGAAGCGCGCAGCAATCGAAGGGTCGCCTCGGCCATAGATCGTCAGGTCACTGTGCAGGATGCCGGCGGCGTCAGGGCGGGCGGCTGCGTAGACCGACGTCACGAATCTATAGTCGGGCGATAGTCGATCAAGCGCTGCGGCCACGGTGTAGAGCTTCATATTCGACGCCGGACGCAGCAACTTGCTCCCATTTTCTTCAAACAGAATCTTTCCCGATTCGAGCGAAGTTACTTTGATTCCCACCATCGCCGGCGCTAACTCCGGTTGTTGCAGAACCTCCGCGATGCGATCCCGCAACTCTTCCAGCGTTCTGGTTGTCGTTGCTATGCGTGGCGACGGCGTGAGAGTGGGACTTGGCGCAAGCATCCCGGCGGGAGCCGCATTGGGAGTTGGACTCGGACTCGGACTCGGAACGGGAGTCGGCTTAGCTGTCAGCGTTGGGGTAGGTTGAGCGACGACCCTTCGTTCTCGTTGCGGCTGCTGCTGGGCAGAGGCAAGCGGAACTGCGCCCACGGCGAGAGCAGTGAGCAGCACCAGGCTTATTAACTTCGATGTGTGTTTACAACTCGTCATTCTCGGAAGTCTAATATCCAGGATTTGAGATCAGAAATCAAAAGGGGGTGACCATTCTCACTTACCCCTGTGAATAACTGTGAATATATCCGCTGAATCGTTTGAGTCGTTTCTGAGTCATTCCTAGTCGGGCGCTTCCTGGGTCATTTGAGTCATTTCTGAGTCATTCTTCCAGCGACGACGTAATGCGCGCCACGCCCTTCACCCCGCCTCACGAGCAGACCTTTATTCACCAAGTCGGCGAGATCGCGTATTGCAGTGGGACGGCTAATAGCAGCGAGACGCTGGTAGTCTGCGTTCGTCATCGTGCCGTGAGTCTTCACCTAAACCAAGCCTTTTCTCTGTAGTGGGCCAGAAACATAGGATCACAGATGAGCGGATTGTGCGGAATCGAAGGATGTTCGGCGCGCAAGCGTTCCGGCTGAAACTCGTCGAGAGTTTGTTGAGAAAGCCGTAGAGGTTTATGCTACCGTTTGAGTAAAATTGGGGGTTCGAGTAAAGCCAAAAGGGTTAAGTAAAGCGACCATGATCTCTGCTGAACAGCTCGTAGGTGAAGAATTGGCCGAGTGGTATTCGCTAACCCCGTGGGAACGTTGGCGAGAGTCCGCCAAGCTTTGGGAATTGTACCTTTCAATGGGAGGCTCGCTTGATCCCGAACCCGATACACAGAGTCCTTTCTTCGATCCAGGAACACCGAGTTCGCGCCCTGCTGATGGGGGGTCAGGCCTGCGTGTTATACGGCGCGGCAGAGTTTAGCCGGGACACCGATTTTGCTATTCTCGCGAGCCAGGCAAATCTCTCCAGACTGGGCGCCGCCCTGGCAGAACTAAAGGCCGAAGTTATCGCGGTTCCTCCTTTCGAATTGAAATACCTGCGCCAAGGACACGCGGTTCATTTTCGTTGTCACAGTCCTGAAACGGCCGGCATGCGCGTCGATGTGATGACAAAAATGCGCGGCGTGGAAGCTTTCTCGCGGCTTTGGGCAGGACGCGTCACGCTTCGCGCGCCCGACGGCACAGTTTATGAATTGATGTCCTTGCCTGATCTGGTGAAAGCGAAAAAGACGCAGCGCGACAAGGATTGGCCAATGATTCGGCGACTTGTCGAGGCAGATTTTTTCAGAAACAGGGCGCAACCGAAACTGAAACAATTGCGCTTTTGGTTTCTTGAGCTTCGCACGCCTGAACTTTTGCTCGAGCTTGCCACTGCGCATCCCGAGATTTGTCGCAAGTTGACCACGCAGCGCGCGCTGCTCAAAATGGCCGCGGCCGGTAAAGAGGCTGATCTGATGCAGGCCTTGTCGCGAGAAGAGCAACTGGAACGCGAAGCTGATCGCGAATACTGGATTCCGTTAAAGACTGAGCTCGAACAACTGCGTCGCGCTCGTTTGCGCCGCTGACAAAAAGCACGGCACGCCAATAAGAGGGACCCAGAGAAGGTGCTTTCCCGTAAACCAACAAACGATATACTTGCCGTCCATGCCCCCGCAATCTTCCGGTGGACAGGCGTTGGCGCCGGCAAGGCAGACAGGATGCTTGAAGGCGGGATCGGGTGGCAGGATCCAAGCAGAGCCGCATCTGCTTCGCTACGAGATTTCGGAATCAACAGTTGAAAGTATCGAGTCCGCTGTCGCAAGCCACCGTCACAGAATTTGGAAATGTTTTTGACTGCCCATGCCGGCCAGATTGCGTGGCAATGAAGAACCCCAACATGGATGTCCTCAACGGTGCTCTTGCCCTCCAGCACTCTTCGCAGGCTTTTTGGTTAAGGTTGCCCGGGAGAAGATTGTCCATGTGGGGCTCCATGCATTAGCCGAAGCCTGGACATCAATTCCTGGAACCGCGGGTGATCGCGAAGAGAGCTCCAGTTAGGATCATTTTCAAAACAGGGGCGGTTCTCGTTGCCCAGAGCAATTGATCGGGCCAGCCATTCGAAGGCTTCATCCCGCATGTCTTCAACTGCATAGACTGAGGCAACTGCATATGCGATGTCCGGATCCACCTTTGCATTTCGAATCACCGAGTCCGTTAGTTGCGCACGTGCCTCTTCATGTTTGCCCTGGGCGCTTAAAAACATCGCCAGGAAGGGCCGCACTCCATGCATGTTCGGACGCCGGCTAATTACTTGCCGCATCAGTTCCGCGGCCTCGTCTGTCTGCCCTGTGTAATACAACGCCAGTGCTTTAAACGTCCTAACCAGTGGATTATCCGGCTCGCCGGCGTTATCGAGTTGCCGCATAGTCTCATCGAAGTGGCCCATGTACATATGAACGATGGCCCGGTTATAACTCGCAACTACGTGGGCCGCTGGATCGAGACGGACCAGGCGGTCATAGCTGCGCAGCGCGCGTCCATATTCCCCATCTAACCGGTGCAACGTGGCTTTAACAAAGTGCACCACTGGTTCATCCGGTGCCTCGTGGCGCGCGCGGGCCACTTCTTCCCGCGCCTTTTGCTTCTCTCCACGCCACATGTAGACAAAGACCATCAGCATTCGCGCCTCGATCAACTGCGGGTCAATTGCCAACGCCTTGCCGAAAGCCACCTCCGCCCGTTCGAAGTCTTCCGCGCCACCCAGGCCCTTGAAAACCCGGTTGACGTAAGCAGCGCCCAGACCATCGTGTGCCAGGGCGAAATTCGGATCCAGCTCAACGGCTCGCTGAAAATGTTCTATAGCAGCGGTGCAGTCTTCCGGCGCGATAGTGCGAAAGATAAAGCGAGCAAACAAATCCCGCCCGCGCAAATATTGCTCATAAGCCGCGGCGTTTTGCGTGGAGGGTTTTGCTATGCCGGCCTGTTCGGCGTGGCTGAGCTCGAGACGCAGTCCCTCGACAATCCGTTGAGCGATCGTGTCCTGAACGGCGATGATGTCGGCCGAAGACGTATCAATTCGATCGCTCCATAGAATCTCACCGGAAGCAACGTCAAGAAGTTGCGCCGTTACGCGAAATCGTTCACCAGCGTGCATGAACCCCGCAGCGAGAACAGCGCTGACATTCAACTCCCGGCCGACCTCACGCGGATCGATTTGCTGGCCCTGGTATCTCGAAATGACGGAGGAAGGGCGTACGACGAGCGAGCGCACGCGTGCCAACTCGGTGATCACTGCGTCAGCCAGGGAGAACTCGTAAAAGCTCGAGGCAGGGTCATTGCTCAAATTTCGGAAAGGCAGGATTGCCAGACTCTGCTTTTCCTGATCGGCCACAGTTGTGGATGACGTTTCGTGAACTCCTTGCCTGCTGGCCGTGATCAGAGTCGGAGCGGTAGTTGGAGCTTCCGACCGGGTAATCGATTTCAGCCACTGCACCACCCGGGAGACAGGACTCGTCCCGCCCAGATAGCGCGGTGGTTCTGGAGTGACACCAACATATGGCTGGCCGGCTGAGTCGGGGACCGAAACTTCCTGTAACACGGCGCGCAAGTCGTCGCGCATTTCTTCCATCTTCTGATAGCGATCACGAGGCTCTTTGGCCATAGCCCGGTCGAGTATCTGTTGAATCCGCGACGGTATAGCCTCGCTTCTCATTTCGGCAACCGGTTTCGCAGCATCATGCAATACTGCATGCCGCACATCGATGGTTGTCTTCCCCCGAAAGGGCCACGTACCCGTTAACATCTCGTAAATCAGGACGCCGGTAGAAAAGATGTCGGCTCTCTTATCGACGCGATCGCCACGCGCCTGCTCGGGCGCGGCGTACGTGGCCGTGCCGTAAGGTACGCCGACTTCGGTAAGCTCCGTGCGGTGAATCCCGGTGGCGGTCGCCTCGGTGTCATCAAGTAACTTCGCGAGGCCAAAATCCAAAATCTTGACCTGACCGGTGGGCGACACCATGACATTGCCCGATTTGATATCGCGATGAATTATTCCGCGCGCGTGGGCTGCCGCCAGGGCATCCGCCACCTGAATGGCAATCAGCAGCGCGCTTTTTAGTTCCAGCGGATGACCGCCCACCAACTGCCGCACGTTGCGCCCTTCGATGTGTTGCATCGCGATGAAGTGCAAGCCTTCGGCTTCATCGAGATCGAAGATGGTGCAGATGTTTGGGTGATCGAGTGAAGACGCCAGGCGCGCCTCGCGCTCGAAGCGTTTGAGATTTGCCTGTCTGGCAGTGAGTTCCGGAGGCAGGACCTTGATCACAACCGTGCGCCCGAGCTTGGTGTCGGTGGCTTTATAGACTGTGCCCTGCCCGCCCGCCCCGAGCTTTTCCAGAATGCGATAGTTGCTTAAATTCTTGCCGATCATGTGAACGACGAGATCAACTCCTCGTAGCTGGCGGTTGCGGTTCCCACTTTCCCGACGACGATGCCGGCAGCGTGATTTGCGAGATTGGCAGCTTCAAGCATCGAGGCTCCGGCGGCCAAGGCAGCGGCAAGCGTAGCTATCACCGTATCTCCGGCGCCGGTCACATCATAGACCTCGCGTGCGACCGTTTCGACAAAAACGGGTTCGTCGTCACCCTCCAGCAACATCATGCCGCCCGGCCCCCGAGTAATTAGCACTGCATCACAGTTCAGCTTTTCTCGCAGGAGCTGAGCCGCTCGATACAACCCCCAGTCCGTGCCTTCTTCCAGATTAGTCATCCGCAAAGCCTCTTGGTGGTTTGGCGTGACCAGCGTAGCGGGCCGGTACGATGCGAGATTGCGGATCTTCGGGTCAATTAGCACCGGAATGCGGTCATAAGCCAGCGGCAGCACCTCAGCGAGAATGCGGGGAGTGACGACCCCTTTGTCGTAATCCGATACCACAAAGGCATCCGCATCGCGCAGCGCGTCTTTCAAGATGCTGATAATCCGATCCTCAGTCCGTCCATTGACCCAAGTGCGTAGCTCTCGATCGGCGCGGACGACCAACTGGCTGTGCGCGAAGATGCGAGTCTTGACGGTTGAAGGTCTGCTTTCGTCAATCACTATGAGCTTGTCCGATTGCAAAGGACTAGCGTCGCGCAAACTCGCTCGCAGCCGTTCGCCGGCAGCATCCTTCCCCACCACCCCCACGACGCAGGCCCGCGCCCCCAACGCAATTAGGTTCGCCAGTACATTCGCCGCACCCCCGAGATGAACTGATTCGCGGCGAATTTCCACTACCGGCACAGGCGCTTCGGGAGAGATGCGCGTCACTTCACCCCAAACAAACTCATCAAGCATGACGTCGCCGAGAACTACGACGGTGCAGTCGCGAATACGGGCTAAGATCTCTGCCGCGGGTTGCTGTAGAAGCCCAGCCACGTCAATCTCCTAGGAGTCTCCCATTGCCTTTACAGTCTTCTTTTGTGGGGCTTCGTGTGATTTCGTGGATCGAGTCCTTCTCATTCACACCGCGGCTTTAGCCCGGTGATCTAGGAGCCAGAAAATAAGTGAACCGTTTGAACGGTTTGCTCTGCGGCGATGCACTTCTTGCGAGAACACCGTTCCGCTGAAGTTCGTAGAGCCAGCAACTTTACATCCCTCGTTACTTGCCCACCCCAATGAGAAACCGTTGAAACGGTTCCTTGACTCGGTTTGGCCGTTTGTATCACCGGGCTAAAGCCGCGGTGTGAATGAGAAGTTAGCTTCTCTTAACATTCGGTCAATGGCGCCCACGACGCGCTCCACCGGAACTCGTTTAATACACTCCGGCTGTTCAAACTTTTCACAGAAATAACCATGGCATGGCTGACACTCCATCTCCTCGACCACCACTTCGGCAGGAGCCTCGGACCAGGGCCCCCAGTGAGCCGTATTGGAAGAACCGAAGATGACCACCGCAGGGGCGCCAACCGCCGCGGCCATATGCGCGATGCCGCTATCGTTGCCGACAAAGAGACGCGCCTGAGAAAGAAGCGCCGTGACCTCCGGTAAAGAGAGATGCGTAAACGCCACGACTGGCGCCGTCGTGTGCCGCTGCAACTTATCGGCAACATGAGCCTCGGTTGACGCTGTGATCGCAACGACTGCCAAACCACGAGACGCCAGGCATTCCGCTACTCGAGCAAATCTCTCCGTCGCCCATTGCTTGGTGTCAAATGCCGCCGCGGGATGAATCACGGCGAGCGGTTTACTCATTTCGTCTAAGCCGGCAGCGCGCAGCCGTGCCGAAATACTTGCGGCAGCCTGATCGGTGACCGCCAATCGTGTCGCCGGGCGATCCGTAACCGGAACGCCCGTCCAACCGAGGAGGGCAAGTTGTTGCTCTACAGAGTGTGTCTGGGCTCGTCCCCAAAGTAATGACGGCGAGGGCGCAAGATGATTGTGCAAACGCCCGTATTGATAACTCGAATAGCCCACCCGATGTCTGGCGCCTGAGGCCCGTGTGAGCAGCGTTGCCGTGGTCCCACCGTGTAGATTGTAAGCAACGTCATACCGCGCCGCACGTATTTGTCGCGCGACTCCGGCACGCGTGGCGGTGCTACCGCGTTTCAACGTGATGATGTTATCAACGTATTCAACCCCCTCGAGAACGGGGGCGACCCAATCCTCGAGCAGAATGTCGATTCGGGCGTGAGGCAGAAACCGTTTTAGCGCGTAGAGAGATGGCGTGCTCAAGACCGTGTCGCCGATTGAACGAAGCCGCACCACTAATACACTGCGCACGCTTTGCCAATCCCACAGCGCGGGCCCGAGCGGCCGAGCTGATTCTTCACTGCCCAAAGAGTGCATCGCCACGGCACGCATCTGGGGAGACGCTTCAACTATTTCGCGCAGACTCTTCATTTGGGCTCAGGCTGTTCATCTTCTATCGTCGCTTCGTCAATGAGCATCACCGGAATGTCGTCGCGGATGGGATAGACTCGTTTACATTCGACGCATTTGAGAGCGCTGCCGTCCGGTTTCAAATTCACCTTCGCCTTGCAAGCGGGGCAGGCGAGTATCTCCAACAAATCTTGACTGATCGCCATGATAGGACCTCTCCATTGGCTCAGGAATTAGCTGTGCACAGGCGTGCCGCAAGAAGCTTCTTAAGAGGAGCAAAGCTTATCACAACCCACTCGGCAGAAAGCAGTGAACAGCAGGCAGGCCAGATTATCGGATGACCGTACCGTTACACTTTCGCTCGTAGGTTGTCAGCGAGGCATCACTCACCTGACGCGGTATGTTGATGCACTTTCCCTGAGCGACTATTATGGCGCGGTATGTTGTTCGCTGGGCCTAGTCTGAAACTGCTGCCGCAATGACATCTATGAAAGAGACTTTGAAAGTACTCAACGGGATGGTGAAGGCTGGCGTGGTTCAGCACTACGCTATCGGCGGCGCCGTAGCTGCGATCTACTATCTCGAGCCAATAGATACCGTAGACCTTGATATCTTCGTGCAACTTGAAGTGTCGGGATCCGAACTATCGATTCTGGCTCCCCTCTATGAATATCTTAGTGCTCGTGGCTACAAAGCGAGGGACGAGTTTGTGGAAATTGAAGGCATGCCCGTTCAATTTCTGCCCGTCTTCAATCCCCTCACAGAAGAAGCAGTCGCCAAAGCTCAGAAGATAAAGTACGCGCGCGTACTCACCTTCATAACACGGCCGGAACATCTGGTGGCGATAATGTTGGATACCGGTCGCGCCAAAGATTACTTGCGTATTGCTATGTTCCTCGAGCAGGATGCGGTGAACTTGCGTTCGCTCATGCCCGTATTGCGTCGTCATGGGCTGGCTGAAAAATGGAAGCAGAACGAGTATCGATTCAAGCGATGAAAACTTACCCGGACATCAGCAAACTAATCAAAGCAAAGGTAGCGCATCGCCGCGCTCTGGCCGCGCTTCCGTTCGAAAAGAAAATCGAACTTGTATTCAAGCTCCAACAGCGCCGCCTCTTCCTTAAGTCGGGGCAGTTAGTCGTCAAGGGACGTGGGAAGGCTTAACCGTCGCACCCTGAAGGCGCGGCACAAGGTAGCAACGGGCGATAGCCATTACTAGCGCGCCACGCCTGATAGCCTGTTTTTCATCTCTCAGACTCAACTTGGACACTACCCGTTTGGTCAATAAACTGCCGCTGCCAGAGTTCCAGGTTGAGCAACTGAAAAACCTGAAGGTTGTAGTCTTCGCGCCCTGAAAGATTTGCGTTCACAATCCGCCTCACTTCCCCAGGTCGAAAGAGTCCCCTGTGCTTTACAGTTTCCTCAGAAAGGAGGTCTTCCACCAACGGACGCAGCGGGCCGCGCAGCCAGGAGCGTATCGGCGCTCCGAAGCCGGCCTTCTTCCGCCATACAACCTCGTAAGGCAGCAACCTCTCAAGCGCGCGCTTCAGAATATATTTTCGTTTGAAACCATGGAGCTTCAGGCGGGGTGGCATGCGTGAGGTAAGTTCAATCATCTCCCGATTCAGGAAGGGCACCCGCACCTCAAGATTGGCGGCCATGGAAGTCTTGTCGGTGGTGATTAGGTTTAGGCAAGGCAAGAACGTTTTTAGATCGACGTAAAGGAGGCGGTTTAGCGGAGCCGCATCTTGCACCCGAGCGAAGTAGCGACGATGCGCGGCATAGGCGTCCAGCTCGTGGGTTACGGCGCGTAGATCATTTGTGTAGAGCTGATGTTTCCCTGCGTCTGTATAGTAGGTGCCATAACCCAGATAACGATCCTCGAAATCCAGGCCGGCGCTGCGGGCAAACTTCTTTGCGTTGCGCAGAGGTGCGGTAAGTTTTCCAGGAAAGCCTCCCGGGAGCGCTCGCTCGAGAGTCTTCATCAATGGACGCCGCAAAAGTTGAGGCACGGGATCAAATGCCCCGGCAATCTTCATCGCGAGCTGGCGCGGATAGCCCGCAAAGACTTCGTCACCTCCCATTCCTGACAGCATGACAGTTAACGTCTCACGGGCGGCCTGGGAAACGAGGTAGCTGGGAATGGCCATGTCTATGGCCGGTTCATCCATGTGATAGACGAGTTTCGGAAGCAGCTCAGCGACTGCAGGCTTGAGCATGATCTCGTGATAATCGGTGTTCAGATGCTGATTTACCTGGCGGGCCCACCTGACATCATCCGGGATGATCTCGTAGCGCAGGTCCTCACTCTCGATGCCGACGGTATAAGTTGCGATGCGCCTCCCGTTGCTATGATTTTTCATCATGGCGACGATCGAGGAAGAGTCGATCCCGCCGGACAGAAATGATCCGAGTGGCACATCAGCCACCATCTCCATTTGTACCACCCGATCGAGCGTTACCAGCACGCGTTCCTGCCACCAGGCTTCGCTGCGTCCCTGTTCAATTTCATCAAATGAAACATCCCACCACTCGTTAACCGCAATTTCATCGTCGCGCAAGATGAGGGTGTGGGCCGGAGGAAGAGTCTTGACTCCTCTAAATAACGTGTTGGGATCCGGCACCCATAGGAAAGTCAGAAACTGGTGCAACCCTTCGGTGTCCAGTGCGCGCTCAACCAGCCCAGTCGCCAGAATTGCTTTGATTTCCGATGCGAAGATAAGAGAGCTGCCCCTGCCGTTGGGCGAGGATAGATGAGAGTAGTAAAGCGGCTTGATGCCCACATGGTCGCGCGCTAGTGTCAGCGTCCGCTCCTGATCGTCCCAGACGGCGAAAGCAAACATGCCGTTTAAGTGAGGTAGGCAGCCTACTCCCCATTCAGCAAACGCTGCCAGCAAAACTTCGGTGTCGCTGTCGGTACGGAATTGGTGACCTTTAGATCTCAGCTCTTCACGCAGTTCGCGGTAGTTGTAAATCTCGCCGTTGAAGGTGATCACGTAGCGACCGTCGGCGGATAGCATCGGCTGACCACCGGCGCTGGAGGTATCAATGATGGCTAAACGGCGGTGGCCCAAACACACACGCCGTCCCGTGTCGTCTATGGCTTCAGAAGTCCAGACGCCTTCATCGTCGCGGCCGCGATGCTCGATGGTGGCGAGCATGGGCCGCATAAGTCTCTCCGGCTCGGCAGCAATTATTCCGGCAATTCCGCACATAAAACAAAACAGTGACTAGTGTTCAAGAAGTTGAGAGTTCAAGCAGCTTGCGGGCAGCGCAAGCCCACAACCTAAAGGTTGAACTCTCAACTTCTTGAATGGACTCTCAACTTGAAGCGCTCATCACTTAGCACTGATCCCTTCAGGTTGCCCGCTGCGTAACGAATCGAGTATGCGAAATGTTGCGCGGGTGGTGGTCGCTAACTCGGCCAGGGAAATCGGGGCTGGACCGTCTTCGAGGACCATCCGGCACACTGCTTTTACTTCCTCGGCCTGTCCCTTGTCCGGTTTGCGCAATTTCAGTTCTTCTTCCCGGCCACCACGGTAGAGAAGGGCGCTGCGAAAATCATCGAGCACGAACACTTTGCCTTCACCAAAAATCTCCACGCGTTCCTTGGGCAGAGTCTTATCGCCTTCTGCCAGGTAGGCAATGCACCCCGTTGAACCGTCAGCGAATCGCACGGTGATCAAGACCGAGTCGTCGTTAACGATTTCCTGGCTCGCGCTCGCAATCGCCTCCGCAAAGACGGACACCGGCGGCGCTTCAGTCCAGTATTGAAGCAGATCGATGAAGTGGCACACTTCCCCCACTATGCGGCCGCCTCCTGCTCGCGGATCATTCGTCCAATGACCTTTCGGCGCGCGCCCGGCATTTATCCGATAGACAAACGACAAAGGCGCACGTCTCCCCCCAAAGAAATCTTTTGCCTTAACGGCGAGTGGGGAGAATCGTCGGTTGAACCCAACTACCAGGCGACCGTAGGCATTTGCGGCGACCTCCAGCAGTCTATTCAGATCTTCATCGCACAAAGCCAACGGCTTTTCGACAAAGACGTGAAGCCCACGTTCCAGTGCCCGACGTGCCAGCTCGGCATGCAGATCATGGCGCGTACCTATCACCAACAGATTTACTTTGGGATCATTAATCACTGCATCGGCGTCAGACACTGCCCGCGCGAAGCCGAATTTGTTACCTACGTCGTGCGCCGATACACCGGAGGCCGTGGCGATTGAATGAAATTCCGCGCCGGCACTCTGGAACTGCGGTAACAGCATCGCACGAAGGTAATCCCCAGCACCGATCAGGCCGACGCGCACGTTTTTCTCCTGCTTACGAGCCGAAATCGAGTTTCCCCCCAACTCGATTTCTCGCGCGGGTTCGCTTTCCGAATCGTACTCGAGCAACACTCCCAGGTGCGGCTCCGGCAAACTTCCGTCGATTACTTCGTAGGCACGCTCGGCCTCTGCGATTGGAAAGCGGTGGGTAACGAGCCGTTCAACGTTGACCCGGCCTTCAGAGATCAGTTGCAGGAAAGCTTCGATATTGCGCTGTTCAGTCCAGCGTACGTATCCAAAGGGATAATCGTGTCCCCGCTCTTCGTATTCCGGGTCGTAACGACCGGGCCCGTAGGACATCGAAATCTTGAGCGCGAGTTCACGGTTGTAAAATGTCTGTCGCGGAATCTGCAGACCAGTTGAGCCAACCACCACTACGCGACCCTTCACTCGCGAGATCTCCCCCGCCAGCTCGATCGGTTGATTGGAATCGCTGCCTGCGGTCATTAGCACTGCATCGGCGCCGCGTCCGTAAGTCCAGTTATTCACCGCCTGCGCGGGCTCATCGCTTGCGAGCCAACTCCCTTCCGCTCCCAGTTCGCGCGCCAGGTTGATGCGGCTCTGATCGAGGTCGATTCCGAAAACCCGACAGCCGTTGGCCTTCAGAAGTTGCGCCGTCAACTGTCCCACCAGGCCCAGCCCAATGACTACGACCGACTCACCCAGTGTCGGCTCGGCCAAACGCACGCCCTGCAACGCGATCGCGCCCAACGTTCCGAAAGCGCCGGCTTCGAAATCGACGTTCTCAGGAAGATGAACACAGAGGTTCCTGGGAACTGAGATAGCTTCGGCGTGAGAAGCGAAGCCCAATCCTGCACACGCTACCCGATCGCCAACACGAAACTTCGTCACTTCCTGGCCTATTCCGATCACAATGCCGGAGGCGCTGTAACCCAGGGCTTGCGAAGCAGCCAGCTTGTCGCGCACCGCGCCAAAGGTCTGCAGCAACCCGTCGGTCCTGGCTCTATCAAATACTGATCTCACCAGGTCGGGCCGCTCGCGAGCTTCCTGCAGCAGGCTCTTGCGCGCCTGTGCCACCGCCGCTCGCTCTGTTCCTGAGCTGATTAGTGAGGCAACCGTGCGCACGAGGACTCGCCCACGCTGCAACGCGGGCACGGGCACTTCAACCACAGCAACCTTTCCGGTCTTTCTATTTTGCAGCACTTGCTTCAT
>JALZJF010000161.1 GCA_030859905.1 Acidobacteriota bacterium | reverse complement strand
TGGGTCGGAAAACACCTGCTCCAAATCGATCTATATCAAAACGGCCGGCCCCGGTGGCGATCATTTCTATCGCGCAACACGCCAGCCCAAAAGTCATAGGCCAAAGCGCGGACTTGCGGGCCCAGTTGACTACCGGCGCGCCCAGGTCGAGCGCCTTCGCCGCCACATTGCGCCGCAGGGAGTTCATGATCGAATCAACTGTTGTGAAAACGAATCCTTCTTGATGTTCAGCCATAGGATATTGCCGATTTCCGATTGCCAATTGCCGATTGGCGTTTGTTCGCAGGGTGCGCTTTGATTGAGACCTTCATTTGTCGCCAGAAGCCAATCGGAAATCGGCAATTGGCAATCGGCAATGCTCTCAGGCCCACTCCAGCGCGCCTTTGCGCCAGGCGTAGTAATAGCCCACTACCAGGATACCGATAAAAACAAACATTTCGATCAGAGCAAATTTGGTGAACGAGAAGTCGTCCCCCATAAAAATAATCGCCCAGGGCAGCAGGAAGATCGTTTCCACATCAAAGATCAAGAACAGCATCGCTACAATGTAGTAGCGGACCGTGAAACGGTCGTGCGCTTCCGTCTTGGGATCAATGCCACACTCGTACGGGCGCATCTTGGCTTTGCCGTAGTTGATTGGCCGCAGAAAACGGCCCAGCACGATGGGCAGCACGGGAAAGACGATGGCAACCAGAAAGAAGATCATTACCGGCCAGTAGGCCGTGATTGGGCTGCCAATAGTTTGAGTGGCTGCGGCGGTTGCTTGCAGAAGCATTACCCTCCGAGGGATCCTTGAACTATTCCCGTCGGAAGGATATTAAGTGCCGCGCAAGATCAATGTCAACGTATCAGATTTGGAGTAGGATTTTTACGTAAGGCAACGGGCGAAGAGTTAAGAAACGGGGCCATTTCTCAGGGAGACGCATCGTGAGACTGACCAGCGATTAGTGCGATCCCATGTTGCAGCACAGGTGTGATAACCGCAAAGCTCTCACGCACGCCTTTGGGCGAGCCAGGCAGGTTGATGATCAGAGTTCCGGAACGAATGCCGCAGACGCCGCGCGAGATCATTGCCATCGGGGTGTGCTTCAATGTCCCCATGCGCATTGCTTCCGCAAGGCCCGGTGCCCCACGTTCGATGACTGCTAAAGTTGCCTCGGGAGTGTTGTCTCGCGGCGCGAAGCCTGTGCCGCCAGTGGTGACGATCAAATTCACATCGGACTGACTCGCAAATTCAAGAATGTTCTGGGTGAGCGGCTCAAGATCATCAGATACTATCTTTGTAGCGACGATCTCCGCGCCCATCTCTTTTAACAGTCGCATTAGAACTTCGCCTGACTCGTCCTTCCTCTCGCCCCGCGAGCAGGCGTCGCTAACCGTAATCACAACTGCGCGAATGCCGGAAGCCATCGAAGTTTACTCGGCTGCTTTCTGTTGCTGCGCCCAGTTGCGCACGTTCTTCAGCCATTCAAGGCCGCTGAGCGTGAGACTCTCAGCTATGAAATCAGTCAGGACTTTGGCCGTGAGGAATGGCAGGACCAAACTGCTTTCAGATTTAACGTAGGCGCTATTGACCAGATTGAGTATCTCTATGTTCTCGTCGTCGTATCGCCAGACCTCCGGGACCCCAAAGTGAGCGAAGAGTGAGCGCTTATCGATTGATGAACTGGTGATGTCAACTTCGAAAACAATGTCAGGGGGAGGATCGACTAAAAGATCAAGCTCTTCTTTCCCTCGGATGGCCGCCTCGTTCTGCACATAAAAGCATGAATCGGGCTCGAAGCCGCGCGCGATGTCCTCACGTTTGAAGGTCGTAGAACCAAGGCTGGCGACCTCGATGTTCATCTCCAGCGCAGTAATTCGCACCAAAAGTTCAATGCTGCGGTTTACTTTCTCATGTTTAGCGGTGGGGCTCATGATTTCCAACCTTCCCTGGTCATAGGTGAGGTGAGGGACGCTACAGTCAGAAAGATCTGTGATGAGGCGTTCGTATGTCCCCCAACTGACATTGGGTAATACGACTCTGGCCTCGGCTGTTTTTGGCGGATTCAGTACTGTCGCCATATCTGGCTCCTTCTCGTAGCTTCGCACGTGTTCACCGCTCGCAAATCGTAAATCGTGAATCGTGGACAAGAAAACATCTGTTTACGACGGTTGTTTCGGTGTTTTCTGTTGCCTTGCCCAGGCGCGGACCTTCTTGATCCATTCCAAGCGTCCTATCTTAAAACTCTCGTGAAGAAACCGGGTTATGGCTTCTGCTGTAACGTTAGGCAAGGCCAAACTAGTTTTGCTCCTGCAGTATTCGCCGTGCTGAAGAACGAGAATTTCCAGTTGCTGCCCATCGAACCGCCATACCTCAGAAATACCAAACGCCGCGAACAACGGAAGCTTTTTGAGACTCGGACTTGAGATATCTATCTCCACAACCAATTCCGGCGGAGGGTCCACCGCGAGATTGAACCGCTTCTTGCCTCGCATACGCTCTTCGTTTTTGAAGTAGAAGCAGGAGTCGGGTTCAAAGCCGCGCTTGAGATCCTTTCGTTTATAAGTGGTCGAGCCGAAAGCGCAGCTCTCCAACTCAAACTCTTCAGCCAACAGCTCAACGAGCAGGTCGAGGGTACGGTTGATTTTTTCGTGTTCTGGTGAGGTGATCATGATCAATAGATCTCCGCGGTCGTACGTGAATCGCGGGCTGGCTGCGTCCGGGTGATCACGCAGCAGGCTCTCGTAGGTAGACCAGCTAATGTTGTGAAGAAGGATGCCGTCTGTGAGGACTTCCATTATCCTTGGCGGTTCGAGAAGAGTAGTCATAACAAACTCCTTAAGAGGCTCCTATCTTCGCATGTGATCCTCAGAGCATCAACGGTTCATCACAACGCAGCTAGATAGTGCCTTTCAATTGACTTTACAGTGAGTTCTATTCGTGTCGCTTCGTGGGATTTCGTGGATCGTCCTGGCGCGCGGAATACGATCCACTAAATCACACGAAAAATCACGAAACTCAGGGCTCTTTCATGGTTGCTCAAACTATGGAGTGGACGGGTCTGCATTGATGCTAACGCCCAGTGATTTCTGCCGCCAGCTTCTCGGCGCCATACAGCTTCCGTAGCGCCTCAATGATCGCCGAGCTGTGGACCGCCACGGCGCGACCACCTTCGGCTTCGTCTACATACCAGTAACGGTTGGGAAGTTTCGGAATGTTACTGTCGAAGTTAAGGCCGACAACCTCCGCATTCCGATTGATGATGGGACTACCGGAATTGCCGCCGATCGTGTCCGCGGTGTAAACGAAGTTCATAGGAGTCGCCAGGTCCAGCTTCAACTTCCCTTCCCTCCATCGCTGCGGCAAATCAAAGGGTGGCTTTTCATCAAAGCTGGCGGCCCGTTCATAAATGCCGTTGAAAGTCGTCTTGTATGGCACCAGGGTAGTGCCTTCCTCATAACCCAGCACTCGGCCGTAACTTATTCGGAGACTCGAAGTGGCATCCGGATAGACGTTCCTGCCAAGTACGGCGAAGCGTGCTGCCGCAATCTTCTGCCCGGCAGCAATTTCCACACTCTGAATTTTCTCCTCATTCCAGGCGCGCAGCTCGCGAATGATGGGCTCTACCCGGCGAGCCAGCGAGATCAGCGGATCATCGCTTTTCTTGATTGCCTCTGCCCCACCTTCAAAAAGCGCTTTGCGAGCTGAAACATCACTGAGGTTTGCCCCCGAGACAACGCTCTTGGCGAGCGCGGCAGGAGTTGATTCCTGCAGGGCTGCACGAACGAAAGGGTCCTCTGCTCCCAGCGCCTGCTGTGCGTCTGTTAACCAGGACGCAAGTATTGCTTCCTCCATATCTGGGTGGATTGGAGCTGGGGAGAATAGGTTGAACTTTAACGATTCCAACTTTGAGTCCCGAAACTCTTCATAGCGCGCCTCGTTTGGTTTTCCGACTTCTTCAGAATAACGAACCAGCGTCGATGCGATCTGGCCCAGGCGGGAATGAGCTATCGTCGAAAACGCCGTTCGCTTGGCGTAGGTCGGCAGTTCTTTGTAGGCGTTGGCAATCTCCTCCCAGGCGTTGCCGTAAGCCTGCTGAGACTCCGGTCGGCTCGCCACCCCAGCTCGCAATGCTTTTTCGTCCTGCTCTTTCCTGGCCATCATGCGTTGCTTACTCAAGCCATCTTGCTGACCCACAAGGCGCTTGATAGAATTCGAAAGACTTCGCACCGTGTTCAAGGCGCGTCGGGCAGGTTCGGGGCCAGTCGCGCTGTAACGCAGCAGGGCGTCGCGGCGCGAATTCCACACGTGCATCTGCAGTGGATTCCCCGAGTCGCGTTGATATTGAACTTGCGTCACAGTCAGTAAACGGTTAGTCGATCCGGGGTTGCCGATCGCCAGCACGAATTCACCGTCGGCAGGCCCCTGAGCTGACCATTTAAAATAATTCTGAGACTTTAACGGCTGTCCATTCTCATAGACGCGAAGAAAGGTCACGTCGAGGCAGTAGCGCGGGTAAGTGAAGTTGTCGTAGTCGCCGCCGAAGAAAGCTATCTGTTCCTCCGGCGCAAAAACCAGCCGAACATCCGTGTACTTCTTGAACCGATAGAGCCAATATTCGCCGCCACGGTAAAGCGCTACAACTTCGCTGCGCAATCCGGTCTTGTCGGTAGACTCTTTTTCTATCGCTGCAATCTGTGCTTTGCGGACGTCGTTGGCATCCGTGTCGGAAGTTCCCGCTTTCACGGCACCCTGCACGCGCGCCGTTACATCCTCAAACGAGATGAGCACAGTGACTTCCAAATCGGGACACTTCAGTTCCTCGGCTGGGGTCGGTGCATAAAACCCATCCCGCCGGTAATTGCGCTCCGCTGTGGAAAGCTTTTGCAACTGGCCACTGCCAACGTGCTGATTTGTCATCAACAGGCCGTTGGACGACACGAAAGAGCCGGAGGAGCCTTCAACGCGGACTGACGCTAACCTAACGTGCTCCAGCCAGGCATCCGACGGCACGAAGTTGTAGCGTTCCTTCCAATGCTTCCGGGGAGGATTATCAAAGGTCCACATACCTTCGTCCGCAAACAAAGGTAGTGGCGACACAACCATCACCAGGATAAACGCAAATACCGAAACTCTCTTCATTGAACTCTCCCTTGATTTGTTAACGCGAGGAGAAATTGTGCTTTGTACTTTCGAGTCTGCGATGCTCCTTTAGCCAACATCGATCCATCATAACCAACAGCCCGGTATCTAGGGCGCGTTGTGCAGCCGCGTGATGAGTCACGCCTTACTGGAGCCAGACTGCCCTTTGCTCCCGCGGCAATCGCTTCGTCTCCAGCCCTACCGGCTTCCTGTGATCTTCTACTCGTCCAGAATCTTCTCAATCGCTTCTTCTTTACTGTTGATTGCCAATAGGTTCTCCACTCACTACAGAACCATTTGCGGTGGAACATGGCATTCAAGTTTGGTCTTGCAGTTTAACGTCCGCCAGTTGTGTGAGTGGGGGTTTCCTGAGCATTGAGTGCTTGCATCCATTGACTACCGTAAATGGTTCTGTGAGTTGAGACGTTCTCATAAGATTGAGCCTGGAACCATTGCGCTACCGATCGCGGTTCTGTTTTTGCCCACGTTTCTTAACGCACTGCGGGGGCGCCCACCGCGTGCAACTCCTGCAGGGAGCGAACTCTCAGCGGCTCATCACCCCCAAATGCTCCCAGCGCTTCAACAATTGCCTGAGCGCCAGTCATAGTCGTCACACAGGGCACGTTGTATTGCAACGCCGCCCGGCGAATCGACTGCTCGTCAAAGTGAGAGGCGCGGCCCAATGGCGTGTTTATAATTAATGCCACATCTCCTCGTTTGATGTGATCTACGATATTGGGCCGACCCTCATTAACTTTAAAAACCGTTTCGACCTTCAGACCGACTTCCTTCAAGCGAGCTGCCGTCCCCAGCGTGGCCATAATCTCAAAACCAAGACGGGTTAGCCTGCGGGCAATAATAGCCGACTGTCCCTTATCAGTGTCGTTGACACTGAGAAACGCGGTTCCTTTGCGCGGTAGTGACAATCCGGCTCCCATCATGGCCTTACCGTAAGCCTCGCCGAACGTCTCGCCGATACCCATCACTTCACCGGTCGAATGCATCTCTGGTCCCAGAATGGGATCTACGCCGGGAAACTTCACGAACGGGAAAACGGGAGACTTGATAAAGAAACGACTTACGGTCAGCTCCTCAGGTAAAGCGAAATCAGCCAGCGGCTTGCCGGCCATAACCAGCGCTGCAACTCGAGCGATCGGAACTCCGGTTGCCTTGGAAACAAATGGCACGGTGCGCGAGGCGCGAGGATTTACTTCAAGCACATATACCCGATGATCCTTGATAGCAAACTGGATGTTCATGAGCCCCCGCACGGAGAGCGCCGTCGCAAGCGTGCGGGTGTAATGACGCATCGTTTCGATGTGCTCAGGATCGATACGAACCGGCGGGAGCACGCACGACGAATCTCCGGAATGAATGCCCGCCTCCTCGATGTGCTCCTGGATTCCAGCAATCACACAAGCTGTTTCATCGGCAAGTGCGTCTACATCAAACTCCGCCGCCTGCTCGAGGAACTTGTCGATCAAAACTGGACGGTCCGGCGTAAAACCGACTGCGGTGCGCACATAGTTATCAAGACTCTCTTCGTCATAGACGATAGCCATGGCCCGGCCGCCCAGCACGTAACTGGGTCGCACTAACACCGGATAGCCAATCGTCTCGGCAATCTGCTTAGCATCATCAACCGTCGCTGCCATTCCGTTGGCAGGTTGCGGGATGCCTAACTCCTTCAGCAATGCTCCAAACCGTTTCCGGTCCTCCGCGAGGTCTATCGACTCTGCGTTAGTGCCGATTATTGGTACCCCCGCCCGATGCAAACGCATTGCCAAATTCAGCGGAGTTTGACCTCCAAACTGAACTATGACGCCCTCGGGTTTCTCGACATCGACGATATTCATTACGTCTTCGTAGGTTAGCGGTTCGAAGTAGAGACGGTCAGAAGTATCGTAATCCGTGGACACTGTCTCAGGATTGCAATTGACCATGATTGTTTCGAAGCCGGCATCGCGCAGGGCAAAAGACGCGTGACAACAACAATAGTCAAACTCGATTCCCTGCCCGATGCGATTAGGTCCCGAGCCCAGGATCATTATCTTGCGACGCTGTGTGGGTGCCGACTCATCTTCTGATTCATAGGTTGAGTAAAGGTAAGGCGTGAAAGATTCAAATTCAGCGCCACAAGTGTCGACCCGTTTGTAAACTGGAACAATCCCAACGCTCTTGCGAAAGTCGCGCACATCGTCTTCCGACCTGCCAGTCAAATAAGCTAGCCGGCGATCAGACAGTGCGGCATCTTTGAAGGTACGCAAAAGGTCTGCGGGGATTTCTTGCAGTTTCAACCCTTCAACGGCACGCTGGATCTCCATCACCTCGCGCAACTGTTCCAGAAACCAGGGGTCAATTCGCGACAAGCGATGGATCTCTGCCGTCGACCAGCCATGCTGAAGCGCATAAGTAATGTAGGAAAAGCGTTGGGAGTTCGGACGCGCAAGCTTGCGTTGGAGCTCATCGTCAGACACGTCCTCAAGGCGCAAGGGCTTCACGGCCTCGAGCGATCGCAGGCCTTTGAACAGTGCCTCCTTGAAAGTTCGGCCAATGGCCATCACCTCACCAACCGACTTCATTTGCGTGCCCAGCACGTCCTCCGCCTCGCGAAACTTCTCGAACTCCCACTTCGGTATTTTTGCTACCACGTAGTCGATAGTAGGTTCGAACGAGGCCGGGGTCTTCCGGGTGATGTCATTGGGAATCTCATCGAGGGTGTAACCAACGGCAAGTTTGGCGGCAATCTTGGCGATCGGAAAACCCGTTGCTTTGGAAGCCAGCGCCGATGAACGCGACACGCGCGGGTTCATCTCAATGATTCGGACATCGCCGTTCTCCGGGTTGACGGCGAACTGAATGTTCGATCCGCCTGTTTCCACACCGACTTTGCGAATCACGGTGATGGCCATATCACGCAGTTTTTGATATTCGACGTCGGTGAGCGTCTGCGCGGGCGCGACGGTGATTGAATCTCCAGTATGCACCCCCATGGGATCGAAATTTTCAATTGAGCAGATAATTACCACGTTATCCGCCAGGTCGCGCATCACCTCGAGTTCAAACTCTTTCCAGCCCAGAATCGACTCCTCAATCAGGACTTCGTGCATCGGTGAAGCGGCCAGGCCGGCGCGCACGATCTCTTCAAACTCCTCGGGGTTATAAGCGATGCCGCCGCCGCTGCCGCCGAGTGTGAAAGAAGGTCGAATGATTGCCGGATACTCAGTGGTGGTTACGATCTCCTGAGCATCGTCCCAGGAACGAGCGAAACCTCCTCGCGGCATGGGCAAATCCACTTCATCCATAGCCTGTTTGAAAAGTCGTCGATCCTCAGCAATTTTGACCGCCTCGCGTTTCGCCCCTATCATTTCGACGCCATATTCATCGAGAATCCCGGCATCTGAAAGCGCAATCGCCAAGTTCAACGCAGTCTGTCCACCGACTGTAGGCAACAAAGCGTCCGGTTTTTCGCGCCGGATTATTTCTGCGACTGATTCAACTGTGAGTGGCTCGATGTAGGTCGAGTCGGAGGTCTCGGGGTCGGTCATAATCGTGGCTGGATTCGAGTTGACTAGCACGGTCTGATAGCCCTCCTGACGGAGTGCCTTGCAGGCTTGCGTGCCTGAATAATCAAACTCGCAAGCCTGTCCGATTACAATAGGACCCGATCCGATGATGAGTATTTTGTGCAGGTCAGTGCGTTTGGACATTAGGTCAGCGACGCCGATCCTGGCTCTTACGATAGTCTTCGCCTTCGATTACCACCGTATTGCACATCTCGTAGAGACGACTCCGCAAACGTGTTCCAATGCGCTCTTCCAGCGTTGTCATTTCCCGAATACGTTCAGAGGATCCCTTCTTGCTGAAGGTTCGGCTGACAATCTCAGGTTCCCGGGTGTTTTCCACGTGAGGCACGTCCAGATAGTTTGTAGTAAAGATCGTAAGCTTCTTATCGTTGTAGCGCTTGTTAATAATCTGGTACATGGTGTCGCAAACCCAGTCGGTGGGAATTGTGGCGCCTAGTTCATCAAGCACCAAGACTTCCGCCTGGTAAACTGGCGCCAGCACACGCAGTTCAGATGTTTTCGATATGGGATTGTACGAATCCTGAATCTGTTTAAGCAGAGAACCAGATTCGCAGAATAAACAGGAGACACCCTTCCCAATCAGTCCCTGCAAAATCGCCACAGCAAGATGCGTCTTTCCGACTCCGACCGTGCCAGTTAAGAGAAGACCTCTTTCCACTGCCGGGTAGTCATTCATTAGCGTTCTGGCCTTCATCAGAGCCCAATGAAGTGATGAACCCGCTGGGACACGGTAATTATCAAAAGTGCAGGCAGCATGACGGCGCGGGATACGCGCTGCTCGCAGTAACCGTAACCGATCACCGCTCTGCGGCCGGCATTCGTCGCATATCTTTGCGCCCTTACCGGGAACAACTCTTACGCCCGTGCCGAAGCAAGCGCCGCACACTTCCATGGCTTGACCTTCGTCGAGGCTATTGGCCGTAGGGCTGAGTTGATTGCTGGAATGTTCAGGAGGCATTAACTATTGCGGATACTCAAGACTGCAAAACAACGACTTCGATTCTAATCGGTGGGATTATAACATCGGCCAAGGGTAACGCAACGAAGGCATTTCTTGGATATGTTAAATGTCTCTTGAGATCGTATCTAATGCTACTCTTGGTCTAGGTAAGGGGCTTGACCGCTCAAATTGCACGGCACTGCCGGTCTTCTTTTCTGCTTATGTTATATTTTATGCCATTCTCTCCTTCAAGCTCGACGAAACGATGTTCGCCCTCGTGACTGGAGGTCATAATCTTAAACAACAACGTGTCTTTGTTACATTCATTGCTGATGAAACTTGGCATCCGAAGGATTGATCGCGAACGCCACCCTATCCGAGTTTTTCTTCTGGACGACGATCAACGCCGGCACACATGGTTCGCCGAGCGGTTCAAGGGCGACTTTATCGACATGGCCCACGACGTGAGTCAGGCACAGCAGCTTTTGGGGGCGAATTCCTATGACGCAATCTTTCTGGATCATGACCTGCACCCCGAGCACTACAACTCT
>JALZJF010000162.1 GCA_030859905.1 Acidobacteriota bacterium | reverse complement strand
CAGGCGACAGCCCGAACCAAATTCCGCGCTCGTCTCAAACAACACGCTGCCGCCCGTTAACACGGGCTGATGCTATCTTCGTTGCTTTCCTGGGGCTCACGCCCCAGGCTTTACGCTGCCGCCTGCTGCCGCAGGCTGGATTGAATGATGGTTCATGAATAATGCGGGCTAGGATCCCACCTTACACGCCCGAAAATGCGGCCTGTGACGACAAGCTCGGGGACATATTCGGCGGGCCGAACGCAGTCGCAGCAGGTAATAATAACGGGTCTCCATTTGTTTCCCGGATGCGTTCCTTCCTATGGCAATTGCGGTGGCTATGAAACAGGCGTTAATGGAAAAGATCCCGTACTCCCAGTGAAAAGAACAGAGTGCCGTTTCCTTCACCGGCCCTGGGCTTAATATTCCAAGCGTAACCAGCCGTGAAGTGGGCTGCACTGGCAAATTCAAACCTCAGCCCGGCGCCTGGACCATACCGCAAGCCCCCAAATCCTCCCCTTCCCGAACCGAGCCTCGCTACATCAAACACAATGACGGGGCTGACCGAATATAGGTTCACTTCGTTGAAGAGAGTAGTCAGGGTACGCCGAGTATACGCCATCTCTGCTTTCGCCTTGCTCTCAGCCTGAGTCTGATCAATCTGTCCGAATTTGGTTTCCATATTGTCTTGGATACTTTCTAGACTGGCGCGCGCCGTCGCGATTAAGGGGTATTCGCCAAGCGCCGCACTGAGGTCCGTCACGCATGTCATCACTTTCGCCAGGCGGTTCTCATCTACGTCAATGGAGGGCGATAGCAGTGCCCTGACGGAGCCATATTGCTGCCCAACATCCCTGGCTTGGGCGGCGCTCCGGGTCCTCCTGACCGCCGTGTTGATTGCTTTCAAGCAGTCATCGAACTGAGCCTCAAACTGCCCGGGCCGCGCCTGCTGCGTGTCTTGCACCGCTTGTTTCAAATCATCAAGCGCTGTTTGCGCTGTCGGAAGAAGCTGAGCAATCAACTCGCCGTAGCGTGGGTCCTTCGTGACGTGATAGTTCTGCCGGTTACCTGTCACAACATCGATCGCGTTCTGGAGCTCAGTATTGAAATCAGCATCCTTCACGATCTCGGCGGGCATCAAAGGTTTTCGCCATAGTGAGTAGGCAGCCGTAAGGTTGTAGCTGAAGAATTTCTCACCACCGTCTCCGGCGTTCGTGCAGTACAACCTACTTCCCGGAATGGCTCGAATGACTGGGTTCGCCCGTATTTTCCACGAGTCGCCGGCGAGGAAGAATTGTTCGTTGTTGCCACCGAAGAATCTCTCGGGCAAGGGAATTTTCCCGGGAACCTGAATTACGCCCATAGTGAATCGCGATTCCAGATCCAGAATTCGATGATTCCCGAGCGGATACCAGAGTTCATGCCTGATATCGATAATATGCTTACGCCAGTCCACTCGCGCTGCCGGCCCAACCGAGCCCAGTTCCAACCCATACGAAGCTGACAAGATGTTGTGTCGGAGTCGCGAAGCCAAACCGGCGTAAAACCTCAGAGCGCCGAAGGCACTACTGGGAACCGTATTCTCCGCCAGCCGCAGGTTACGAATATCACTTTGCCGGTTTCCTCCTTTCAGTAGCCCGCCAAATCTAAGCGTCAAGTTGCCCTGCGCCAAGGGCTTCGTTATCCCCGTGAACTGTGCGGAAAAGTCGCTGCCCTTGATGTTTCCTTCCCCGGTGGGAAGGGAGTAGTAGTCATAGTTCAGCAGCCACTCTGAATGTGCGAGCCAGCCTTGGGAATCCTTTGAACCAGTGAAAGCTGCGGAAACAGCTCCCATTTCAGAGGACCCTCGGGCCTGCAAGAGTAACGAACTGAAAGGAAGCTTCCTCAAGCGCTTTGGAATTATTTCGAGACGCGCGCCGCCGGACAGCTTGTTTGTCGAGTCGTAACCGGCCAGCGGACTCAAGTGGATGGGACTGCGAGAAGGAACACTAACCCTGGTCATTCCTGCAGCTTCTTGTGGAAACCGCCGCTCGGTCGTTCGGCTTTCCGGTAGGCTGCTTAACACCGGCATTATCTGCGTGGAATAAACCCGGTAGACTAAATCGAGACTGCTATCCGAGCAGTTTTCAACGCTCAAGAGTTCCAGACGGATTTTCACTCGAAGATCAGTCGTATCCGGCAAGAAATTCTCTTGCTCGATTATTTCACGCGCCTGATCTCTCGCCGTGATGTAGAGAAAAGGTTTGCCGTCAACCAACGATGCAATTTTGGTGGCCGTGCGCCTCTGCCGAGTTCGCACCCACGGCAAGAAATCAAACGGGTCCTCAATACGAGAACTCCTGACTCGATATCCCTCTCTTTCAAAGTTGACTCCCTCGCAGCCCTTGAGTGGGACGATGTTGTTTGCCTCTGCTTCGGCTTGACCCAGGCAGTGAGGTGGACCTGCCACGAACAGAGTCAAGAGAAAGATATGCACGGCGACCAGTGCGGCGGAATTCATTTTTGCCTGAGTGTGTTTCCGACAGTCTCCCTAGCTTCATCCTCGTCAATTTCTCCATCTCTTGCCGCCTTCGCATCATCTGCGGCAGGCCCAAGCGCGTGGGCACTCTGACCGGGCGTCAAACCCTTGAGGGCTTTCTCCGCCTTGGCGTTCAGGGCTTTTTCGACCTCAACCTGGAGGATAACGATGGCCTCATCCCAGGGATCCCCCTTCTTGTCACGCTCGAATAGTTGGAAGTCAATTTTCCACGCAACCGCATTCCCCTCCGAGTCCTTCTCCAAGCCAAAAACGACGCGACGGAGCTTGTCCTTGGCGATTAGTTCGAAGCGAACCTTGATACCAATGACATTGGGCTTGTTAGCCTTGACTGCCTTTTTTGTCACCATGATTGAGCCTCCTAATTTGGAAAGGAACGTTGTGAGCGCTTTCCATCAAACTTTTGAGAACCTGGGCGGGCGGCTCAAAGAACTAAGAACGATCCACGAAGCGGCACGAAAAGTTCGAGGTAATTTCGTGGGCTTTCGTGGATCGTTTTATACTCCCTGACAATGGCCGACCCCCAATTCAAGCAGACAGCTAGACCTAAAGCAGCCACGATAGTTCAAGCGAGTTGCTTCGTATATGCCTGACACCAGTGGGCGATCTGATCCATTGTCGTCTCGTATATCTGCGGTTGAGGTAAAGGTGAGGACTTGGGAACCTTGAATGAGTGGTCACCACCGTCGATCACTCGAAGAGTTGCAGGCAAGCGATCCCTCTTAATCACCGCGCGAAGTTCGTCAGGAGTGCCAAAAGCGTCACGTGAGCCTTGTATAAAAAGCATCGGAGCGCGAATGAATTTCAGATGTGCGTCCCGCATTTGTTCCGGCTTACCCGGAGGATGTAATGGATAGCCGAGAAATACCAGACCAGCCAAACCAGCCAACCGCACGGAGGTCCGAACAGGGGTGGCAGAGTCAGTCTCATCCTCGGCCGCTACCTGCGACGCAATGCGCCCGCCCATAGACTTACCCCCAGCTACTAGACGGTTACCTTTCAGTTTCTTGTGCTGCAACGCCTTTTCGATTACGGCGCGGTAGCAAGCTTCAAGTTTAGGTTTGGGATCAGGCCCTCCACGTCCTTGTTCTGAGTAGAGGAAGTTGAAGGTCATTGCGTCTAGACCGCGTTCGGCAAGACCGTTTGCAAACAGACGCATGAACGGGCTCGTTTGGTTCGCACCGGCGCCATGGCCGAGTAGAACAGTAACGCCTGCGCGGTTCTTCTTGGCCGCAGCGTAGAGCAGTGCGGTTACGCTATCGCGTTCGTTGACGCTTACTGTGAGTGTTTCAGCCTCTGCTGGGTCTCGCATACAC
>JALZJF010000072.1 GCA_030859905.1 Acidobacteriota bacterium | reverse complement strand
TTAAAAACCCGCACCATTAGTGCTATACGTGTTGAACACAGGTTTGCTATACTTTCCAGGCCTTGCGAGAGAACAGGTCGGGCGGTTGCTGCCGGCGTTTCCCGGGTTCAGTTTTAGAACTCGGAGTAGGACGCCGGGAGAGGAAAGTCCGAACACTAAAGGGCAGCGAGCCCGCTAACGGCGGGGCGTTTCAATACGATCTCAGATTTGAGATTTCAGATCCGAGATTTTTGGAGCGACGACAAGTGCAACAGAAAACAGACCAGCCTGTTTGCAAGCTACGGTTGAACATCGCTTCGTTGGTGTGGAGGCCGAAAAGCTGCTGCAGGTGATGGGTGAAACGGTGCGGCCCGGCATGGGCTTAATGTAAGAGCGCACCGGCGCGCGTGGTGACATGCGCGGCCAGGCAAACTCCTCGCAGTGCAAGACCAAATAGGGAGGCGTCAAAAAGGGCTGCCCGCCCAAAAGCAGTAAAGCTGCTACGACCTCCGGGTAGGTCGCTCGATCCATCTGGCAACAGTTGGACTAGATGAATGATCGCTACTCCGATCTCGGATTTGAGATTTCACATTCGTTATCTTTAATCATAAATTGAGATTTCATATCTGAGATCTCAGATCCGAGATCGGAGCACAGAATTCGGCTTACAGACCTGTTCTATTGCATTGGCTTAAACTAGCGTTCCAGCACTCCCACTTCCTGCTTGACCTGAAGGAGAGGCCGAGATGGCAAATCGGAAGGGTGTCTTCATTGGCGCGTATGTACCAAATCACCTCAAGGAGTCGCTTAGACGGCGCGCCGCCGCTGAGCATCGCACCCTCTCTCAAGAGATCACGCGCATACTGGAAGAAGCCGTGCACGGAAAGGGCCTGCCCGCAGGAAGTGTCGACCGGAGAAATAAAGAGACTACCCCACGGCGCCGTGCCACCGACCCCGCGCCAAGACGCCGTTCTATCGATGTGGCCTACCTTCCTTCCGGGAACAAGGCTGGCGATGAGGATAGTTAGAAGTCGAACTAGAGTTCTCTATAGTTACTTAAAATCACATGCGGTCTGAAACTGAAATGAACAACCTCTCGCTCAATCTAAGGCCTGCATTCTAGAAGTGTTGAAGTATCTGATCATTGGCGCACTGCTCGCCTTATTCTTTCTGTTGATTTACTCGCGTCTGCGACCTTATATTGAGTTGCTGCGAAAAGTTTCTTCAACACTTAAAGGCACGCTGCACGCAAATTCTTCTCCAGCTCCGCGCTCCGGATCAATTAAGGCTGAAAATAAACTTGTGCGGTGCGTCGCTTGCGGCATTTGGATACCAACCCAGCGGGCAATCGGCGCTGGTTCAAACAGGTCGGATTACTGTTCGCGGGATTGCCTTGAGAAAGCAGCGACGGGAGAGAAAAGAAAGCTTGCGGGTTAAATCCGGTTATTTTTTCATTTGTCATTTGACAGATTTGACGGTTTTCACTTGTGATCCGGTTCTGACCACTTTCGCCGTTATCGTTCGTTAAACTGCGTCGGCGCCGAAACGCTCACCTACTTGGCTTGGGCTGCTTCTTCCGGCAGCAGATTGCCGGCCTCGTGGATTGCCTGGTCCGTGTCGGTTAAGTAAAGGACTATCGTTCCAACTACGAACAGAATTATTAGTGACAGCAGGGCCTGCCGGTAGGAATTCGTAGCTGCCGCCACCGCCCCAAACAACAAGGGCCCCAGCCAGGAAGTGCCTCGCTCTGAGACTTCGTAAAGGCCGAAAAACGCGGCCTCGCGACCTTTGGGAATCATGCGCGAGAAAAGTGATCGCGACAATGCTTGCGACCCACCGAGAACAATTGCGATTACCACTCCTACCGCCCAGGCGTGAGTCGTACTCTGAAGAAATCCGTAGACATAAATCACGACTGCAGACCACAAGATGAGGGAGACGAGAATTGCCCTCTTGGTCGTGATTGCGTAGGCCAGGCGTTCGAAGATCAAGGCACCAAAGATGGCGACGAACTGCACCATCAAAAATAGGCCCAGTAAAAACGACTGGTCCGTTTCGAGCCCTTTTGCGATGAAGAGCTCCTGGGCCAGAAGCACGGAGGACATGCTGATCACTGTCTGGATTCCATCGTTATAGAAGAGATAGCCGATGAGATACCGCAGGGTGTGACGCAGTCGTGCCAACTCTCTGAACGTGCGGGCCAGTTCAGTGAAACCGACCGTCAGAAAGGACTTCCCGGTCGGCAGCGACTTTGGCGCTGCTCGGGATTTCAGCCTGGCAAAGGCGACGAGCGCAAAAGCACCCCACCAGATCCCCGCTGCGAGTAGTGAAATACGAACCGCCATGTACGCGTCCAACCCAAACTGCTGCGCGTAATTGACCAGCAGAAAACTCAGACCCAATAACAGCCCGCCACCGAGATAGCCGTAAGCGAATCCCCGGCTCGACACTTTGTCGCGCTGATCCTCAGTCGTAATGTCGTTAAGAAAGCCGTTATAAAAGACTACCGCCGCCCCAAAACCGAGATTTGCAATTATGAACAGGAGGCCGCCCAGCCAGTAGGCCTGCTCGGTAACGAAAAACATCAGGCAGGTGGCCGTGACACCGATATAACAGAAGACGGCCATCATTTTCTTTTTGAGATTTGAGTAGTCGGCGACTGAGCCCAGGATGGGCAGTAGAAATACCTGCAGCAAGACAGCAATAGAAACGCAGGTTGGGAAAAAAGACTTCGCCGTTATCGCACCCAGCGGTCCAAGTTCGGCTACCACTCCGTTCTCGCCCACCACGCGTTGGGTTATTTCAGTCAGGTAGGGACCAAAAAGAGCTCCGACGACCACTGTGGAAAAAGCGGAGTTGGCCCAGTCGTACATCTTCCAACCGAAGATCTCGCGGGGATTGTTTTTAAGCTTAGCTGCGGCGTGTGACTGAGCTGGCGGAGCTGGTGGTCGCGAAGTCATCCTGAGGCTATCGCTTTCTCTGTCAAACTCTCGACGATTGCGGGGGTTATATCAGCGAGACTCTTTATTCGATTGGCGATGCTATCACGGTTGGCGCCCCAGACTATGGTAGGCACTTCATTCAGCGTGTGGTTGCGCAAGGATAAGTCTTCGATGTTCCCGTGGTCGCTGGTAAGTATAACGGATGTGTTTGCCAAATCAAGACGGGCCAATAATTGTCTTATCAGCTGGGCCAGGTTCTGCAAAACAGCTCTGGCCGCGTCCATGTCCTGGGCATGTCCAATCTTGTCGGTGATGAAATACTCATAGAGTGTGAAACGACTCTCGCTCGCGATTGCGGCGAGCACCTCCGCGGCTTCATTTGCCGTTCTCAACGGCGCATTTTCGCCCCGCTCGATTAGCATCCTGTTCGTGAAATCCTGATAGAGGGCCTGACTGTTTCGCAAATCATCCATGGTGCGGAAGGGTAGCCCCGAAGCCTCCACGGCCGCCGTCGTCGCTGACACCCAGCGGGGCCGGTCCTCGAAAAAGCGCCTGGGGTAAGCATTGGCGAAGGTGATTGGGGCAACGCCCGCGTGCTTGAGCTTCAGGAAGAGGGAATGCTCACGAATGATCTCCAACAAAGCTTTGTTGGGGAAACCCTGTTTGTGATAACCGAGCATCGCCGGGGCATTAACGCCGGTGAGAATAGTAGTTTGGCCGGATGCGCTCTGAGGCCTGCCTACGACTCCGAGGCATGCATCCGTTGGCACCAGAACCCCATCGAGCCCATCGAGCATCGCCGGCGCTTCATTCTTGAACACGGCCAGCGGCGCAGCGTCTGCGAGTCCGTCAAAAGGATTAAAGGCCCCGCGCGAACCAATCCCGAGACCGTCAATAAAAAAGAGAAGCACCGACATGCAGTCAGAATAGCTGGCAGGCAACCGCGAACGACTTGTTGAACCCTAACCCCGCGTTGGTTCCGATTGCCTCACATAAGGTTCATGTAATTTGACAGGCGCAACGCTTGGTTTTCTAAACTTCAAATTCAATATTTCGACAAAGACAGAAAACGCCATCGCAACGTAAATATAGCCTTTAGGAATATGTCTGTCCCAACCTTCAGCAATTAATGTGAACCCGATGAGCAAAAGAAAACTCAGTGCCAGCATCTTGAACGTCGGATGCCGTTCCACGAAATTACTTATCGTAGCGGCAAAGGCCATCATAAATGCAATCGCAATCACGACTGCCGAAATCATGATGCTGATGTCGTCCACCATCCCGACAGCCGTGATGACGGAATCAAGTGAGAAAACAAGGTCAAGCAATAAGATTTGAAAAATGACGCCGCTAAATGAAGGCTTCACGCGAGCCGAAGATTGTCCTTCCTCACCTTCAAGCTTTTGATGAATCTCGTGCGTAGCTTTAGCCAATAGGAATAAGCCCCCTACAATGAGGATGAGGTCGCGGCCGGAAATCTCGTGTCCAAAGACGGCGAAGAGCGGAGCGGTCAGGCGAATAACCCAGGATAAAGAGAACAACAGCACAATGCGCATGAGCATCGCCAACCCTAATCCGACATAACGCGCTTTCGACTGCTGTTCCGCAGGAAGTTTGCCCGCTAGAATTGAAATGAAAACGACATTATCAACCCCAAGAACGATTTCCAATCCTAGTAAAGTAATAAATGCAATCCATCCTTGCGGTTCAGAGAGCCATTCCATGAATACGTTTCTCCTTTACTTAACTCAAATCGGATTGGTAGGGAATCAGCCGTCATGGAGTAAACCACGCTCACGGTAAAGATTGAGTTTATTATGCAGGGTCTTCAGACTGATTCCCAGCAGCACTGCAGCGCGGGTCTTGTTGTTCTTGGTCTTCTGCAGGGTACGCATAATCATCTGCCGCTCGAGTTCTTCCAGAGGAGTGCCGACCGGCAGGGTAATCGTATCTTCATTACGCAAACGCTCGCGTTGCTCGATGGGATAAGGCGCGAAGTGGTGTCTCTCAATCTGTTCCCCCGAACAGATGACGACGGCCCGCTCGATCACGTTTCGTAATTCGCGCACATTTCCAGGCCAGGCGTGATACTGCAAAGCTGCGATAGCCCCGGAACTAAGAAAGCGTGCCGGCCGATTGTGCTTCTCAGCCAACTGAGTCACCAGATGCTGCGCGAGAAGCGGTAAATCTTCTTTGCGCTCCCTTAGCGGGGGCAGGCCGATCCTAAACACATTAAGCCGATAGAGCAGGTCCTCTCTCAGACTGCCGCCTTGAACGGCTTCTTCCGGGTTGCGATTGGTCGCCGCCAGCAGTCGCACATCTACGTTAATCTCATGGCGGCTACCCAGCCGTCTAACGGCGCGTTCTTCGATTACGCGGAGCAATTTGGCCTGTAACATGGCCGGCATCTCCGCGATTTCGTCGAGCAATAGCGTGCCAGTATCTGCAAGCTCAAAGCAGCCCTGTCTGCGGGAGGCCGCGCCAGTGAAGGCGCCTTTCTCATGTCCGAAGAGTTCGGATTCCATCAGCGTCTCGGGGATTGCGGAACAGTTGATGGCCACAAAAGGTTTGTCTCGGCGGGGACTCTTTTGATGCAGTGTGCGAGCCACTAACTCCTTGCCCGTTCCCGAATCGCCCGTCAGTAACACCGAAGCAGAGGAGGGAGCCACCTGCTCTATCAGCGAGTAGATGGCCCGCATCGACTCTGACTTGCCCACCAGCTCACCGAATGCGCCGCGATCCTGGAGTTGCCGACGGAGCAGTTCGTTCTCACGTTTGGCCGCTGATAGTTCAACCGCGCGGTCAAGAACTATGCGCAGCTTGTCAGCTTCGACGGGTTTTTCGAAATAGTGGTAGGCGCCCTCTTGCTGAATTGCATTCAGGGCCATTTCAATAGAGCCTTGATCCGTAACCAATACGACAGGCGTGTCGGGGTATAAAGCGCGGATCTCACGCACCAGCCCAAAACCTTCCGAGGTCGAAACGGCACTACCGGCAATAATCACCGACGGAGTCGTTTCTCCGAATTGCGCAAGACTCTCAGCATTGCTCTGGGCCAGCACCACCTCGTATTTCCAGCCGGCAACAAATTCGCTGAGCGCTGCGCCACTCTGCAGATCTTGATCGATAATTAATATGCGGTGGGATGACATCGCTGATCAGTTTAGCATCTTACCGGCTGCCCAAAATGCTCAGCGATTGCGCGGGCTAAATCAGGAATGGTGAATTGGTCGGGCTGGATTTCTGTGTGTAATCCGTGTTCAGCGGCTGTCTGGGCAGTAATGTCCCCGATGCAAGCCACGGCGACTCCTTCGAGGGTCATACTCAAATCCTGCGTGTCAAAGAGTTGGGCGAGATTTCGGATGGTAGAGGAACTGGTAAACGCAATGCAGTCCACGCCGCCAGCGAGCAGGGCAGAAATTCGACCCCGGTCCAGATGATCAGGAAGAATGGCACGATACGCCGGCACCACATCAACGCGGGCTCCCGCCCCTTCCAAAGCTTTCGGCAAAAAGTCCCGCGCTACTGCGGCACGCGGAATCAGGAAGTTTAAGCCGCTCAGCGCTTCCCGTCCGCCAACGAATTGGATAAGTGCTTCAAAAACCCCCTCCGCTCTAAATTCATGCGGGATGACATCGACGTGGAGTTGCTCCTCTCTCAATCTTTCGGCAGTGGCGTCACCGATGGCACACACTCTTAGGTCATCGATTTCGCTAACCTCATGTCCGCTCGCTTTGAAGCGTCTGAGGAAATGGTCAACTCCGTTAACGCTTGTGAATACCAGCCAATCATAGCCGTACAGATGGCTGATAGCCTCATCCAGACGCTCAAAACTCTCAGGTTCATCAATCTCTATTGTGGGGCAGACAATCACCTGCGCGCCAAACTGTTCTAACTCGGCGCCAAACTCATCCGCTTGCGCCCGCGCTCGGGTGATAACCACGGTACGACCGGCAAGCGGCTTACTGTTGGCTCCACGATTCGTATGCGATGTCTTGCCAGCGGCCATTACGAGAATCCTGGTCGTTCAACGACAACACTAGTCCGGATTATTCATGAACTGCGGTGTTTTCAGTAAGCCTGCGGGAGCAGGCGAAAGCATAAAGACTGGGGCGTGAGCCCCAGGCCTCTGCAAAACAAAGTCCTAAGCCTGCGAAGGCAGGCGGCAGCCCGAACCAAATTCCGCGCTCGTCTCAAACAATACGCTGCCGCCCGTTAACACGGGTTGATGCTCATCTTCGTTGCTTTCCTGGGGCTCACGCCCCAGGCTTTACGCTGCTGCCTGCTACCGCAGGCTGGATTGAATGCTGGTTCATGAATAATCCGGGCTAGCAGGCTGCTGAAAAAGGGTGGGCTATTATAAGAAGGATAAGACGATCCACGAAAGCACACGAAACGACTCCAACCAAGCAAACCAAACCTTTGCAGTCAGGCTCCTGACGGAATCAGCAAGAGAGAAGTTCACTGCACCCCGATTCAATTGCCGTGCGTAAAGTTTCAACGGCGAGTGCCGCTGCATGTTGCTTGCGCGAAGGAAGTCCGCCGAGGGCATTTAAAAGATCGGCTCGCGTGAGCTTCATCGCCTCCTGCACGGACTTTCCCTGAATCAACTCAGTTAGCACTGATCCACAAGCGAGCGTCGGCGGGCAGCCATAGGCCAGGAAACATGCCGCTTCTATCCGGCCATCACGCACGATTAATGAGAGTCGGAGACGGTCGCCGCAGACAGGATTGGTCTCTTCTGCGACCGCATTGGCGTCCGCAAGTTCGCCCGCGTTGCGCGGGTTGACAATATGATTTTTGAAGGCCGCAGAGTAGGGCACGGTTCGAGTTCCGAGTTTGCAGTTTCGATCTTCGATTTTCAGTCTGGTTAAGGCTCTAAAAGGGAATAGACCAGCCTGGCAGTTTCTGAAAAAGGTGGTCTGGAGCGACAGAGGCGACACGATCCACGAAATAACACGAATTACACCAATTTAAGGTCTCCACTTAGTGCCTTGTTCGTGGGGTTTCGCGGATCGTGTTCGCTTTTCAGCAGCGCTAGTTCAAACAGTAGCGATTAGTCGAGAGCATCCGCTGTTAACTCGGAACTCGGAACCCGGACCCGTTGTTAACTCGAAACGCGGAACTCGGAACTCGGAACTCGGATTTTATTTAGCGGCGACATCCCGCGCAACTTTTCCGCAACCCGCGACAAGACTTCGACTACATAGTCAACATCGGCCATGGAATTGTCTTTGCCAAAGCTAAACCGAATTGCACCACGCGCTAATTCATCGTTACGACCCAGCGCGCGAATCACGGGCGAAGGCTCAAGGGTGCCGGAGGAACACGCGGAACCCGTCGAGACGGCGATACCTTCGAGGTCAAGGCTAATCAAAAGACTTTGGCCTTCAATGAACCGAAAGGAGATATTTGAGATGTGCGAAACCCTTCGCTCTCTGCTCCCATTAAAAACGATGTCGGGCACGAGTTCGGCAACAGTCGCCTCAAACTTCTCACGCAGACGCGCCGTGTGGCCGTTTCGCTCGTTTAGCTCCTCGCCCGCGAATCGAGCAGCAGCTCCGAACGCAACAATTCCAGGTACCGCCTCCGTGCCGGCTCTCCTTTCACGCTCTTGATGTCCTCCTACATTCTGGCTCAAGACTCGCACTCCACGTCTGATATAAAGCGCGCCCGTACCCTTGGGCGCATAGAGTTTGTGAGCTGAAAGCGAGAGCAAATCACATCCGAGCTGTTCAACTTCCATCTGAATTCGGCCGGCTGCCTGAACTGCATCAGTATGCAGCCAAAGATGCTTGCGTCCCTGGGCGCGTTCCTGGCGTATGAGTGCTCCGATTTCCTGGATCGGCTGAAAGGTCCCAATCTCATTATTAGCGAGCATCACCGAGATCAGTGTCGTGTCGGCTCGAAGCGCTGAGCGAACATCTTCCACCCTTACTACTCCGTCTTCGTAGGCGGGAAGGCGGGTGATCTCCCAGCCTCGCTTCTCTAAAGCTTCGCAGATGCCGCGAACGGAGGAGTGCTCAATCGAGGAAGTAATGATATGACGTCCCTGTGGTTCGACAGCTTCACACAGTCCACGGATCGCCAGGTTGTTGGCTTCCGTTCCGCCCGAGAGAAAAACGATCTCGTTTGACCTCGCTCCGATCAATCCGGCGACCTCCCGCCGGGCGCGATCAACGGCGCCCCTGGCCTCCTGGCCGAAGAAATGCACGCTGGAAGCGTTACCAAACCGCTCAGTCAGGTAGGGCATCATCGCCTCGACGACCCGAGGGTCAGCCGGGGTGGTAGCGCTATGGTCCAGATAGACTCGGCGGGTGATAGACATTCAATTTCGGTTCTTGCCAACCAGTAACTTGCAAACAAGCATCTGAGGGCCAGGTACTTTGACCAAGGAACAATACTTTAAGGAGTCTATGGCTCCCGCCAAATCCGGTCAAGCCAATGAAAAAGCGGTGCTGGTTGAGTTAGAATCCGGAAGTTCAGCGTTTGAGTATCGTTGCTATTTTGACTATCTTAGCATCACCCTCGCACGAGGGTTGGCTCTCCAAGACTTTACGGCCCTCATGGCCGCATACTCTTAAGAAGGAAAAACTAATGAAACATCTGAAAATTCCCCTGGTGACTTTGCTTAGCTTAGCACTGACTTCCTGGTTCAACGTGGTCTCGAATAGTGCGGCAAATGCAGAGCCGCAGACTCAATCGACTGCTCTCGAGCGCGGCTATCGCACTGGTTATTCAGATGGCTATAACGCAGGTTTCCGAGACATAGCGGATCAGGCCTCGCGTGACTATCAGAGCAAAGACGAGTACCAGCGGGCTGACCGCTCCTACAACGAAGCGTGGGGGACTCTAGAAACTTACCGCGATGGATATCAGCAGGGTTTTGAGACCGGTTACGCAGCCGGGTATGACCGCCAACTCTTCAATTCGGCAATCCCTTCCGGACTCACACGTCGCGGTTCCGCGGGCTCCCATCAAACAAGCCCGCAGCGCACCACCCAACCCGATGATAACAACGCGGACACCTCTTCAAGTTCGGGCTCGCGTTCCACGATCAGCGGGCTAGTCTTGATTCCCAGCGGAGCCTTATTGACGATAGAGATGGATAACAGTCTCTCCACCGACAGCAGCCAGAATGGCGATCGCTTTCAGGCGCGTGTAGTGGAACCACGTGAGTATGAGGGAGCGATCATCGATGGTCGTGTCACGCGAGTGAAGCGACCTGGAAAGGTTAAAGGTGTTGCGGAGCTGCAACTCGCTTTTGATCAGATACGACTGCCTGACAATCGGGGCACCAATTTCAGCGCTGAAGTTATCGAAGTCGTCGATATGGGAAACAGGGACGTAGGGGGCGTGGATCCTGAGGGTGGCGTGAGGGGCAGGAGTTCCACCAAGGATGATGTCTCCAAGGTCGGTGCCGCGACCGGAATCGGCGCGATTATTGGCGCCATTGTTGGTGGCGGAAAAGGGGCAGCGATCGGCGCGGCCGTGGGCGGCGCCGCCGGAACTGGCCGGGTTCTAACCCAACGCGGCAAGGATGTTCGTCTCGACCGTGGACAACAACTCAGAATTCGAACTTCCGCTGAGACACGGATTCAGTGAAGGGACGGGACGACGAAGGAGACACGGTGACGCGGAGACGCGGGGACAAGAAATCAGATCTCCGCGTCTCCGTGTCTCAGCGTCGCCGCGTCCCCACCTACGCCGTCTCCCCATCTCCCCGTCCCCCGCTCTCTCTTGTCACCCTCCTCACCGACTTCGGCACTTCCGATTATTTCGTCAGTGCGATGAAGGGCGTGATTCTTTCAATCAACCCTGATGCGCGCGTGGTCGACATCACACACGAAATATCCGCACATGACATCGAAACCGCGGCATTTACTTTGCTTGCTGTCCATTCCTCATTTCCCTCCGGAACCATTCACGTGGCGGTCGTCGATCCTGGCGTGGGCTCGGCCCGTCGAGCAATTCTGGTGGAGACCGGGGGACAGCTTTTTGTCGGACCCGACAATGGGACCTTCAGCTACGTCTGCGAATACAAACCCCCAGCTAGGGTTTTCGAAGTAACGAATGAGGAATATTTCCGCGCGCCGGTGAGTTCGACTTTTCACGGCCGAGACGTCTTTGCCCCTGTGGCTGCCGCGCTTTCCATCGGTATTGATCCGTCAGAATTTGGAAAGCAGATTACAAACCCGGAGCAACTGGAGTCGCTTATGCCGGAGATGTCGAGGAACGGCACGGTAAAAGCCCGGATTATCCACATAGACCGTTTTGGTAACTGCATTACTAATCTAACGCGCCGCGAGCTCACTGAGAAAATGATTGCGGATGGAGCTTACCTGATCGCCAACGGCGCCACGGTAAAGTCCTTTCGAAACTTCTTTTCGGAGCAGGGTACGCGAGGTGAAGTCTTCGGTATCTGGGGTAGCGCCGGTTTTCTTGAGCTTGCCGCGAGGGACAAATCCGCCGCTAGGATTTTGAAAGCGAAGCGAGGTCAGACGGTAATTCTTAAGCTCAACTAATTTGCAGCTTGAGTGAGGGCGCGCTTCGCTTTGCCCCCTCCCCGACCTGCAAATTACCGTAGGCGCCGGGATTCACACGGTCGCTTCCTGGCTACCTTCTTTCAGCGCCTCCGGCGCAATTTGGTTGGGGCCCAAGTCGGGCTGCTAGTCCGGATTATTCACGAACTGCGGTGTTTTTCAGTAAGCCTGCGGTAGCAGGCGAAAGCATAAAGACTGGGGCGTGAGCCCCAGGCCTCTGCAAAACAAAGAGTCCTAAGCCTGCGAAGGCAGGCGACAGCCCGAACCAAATTCCGCGCTCGTCTCAAACAACACGCTGCCGCCCGTTAACACGGGCTAATGCTCATCTTCGTTGCTTTCCTGGGGCTCACGCCCCAGGCTTTACGCTGCCGCCTGGCTACCGCAGGCTGGATTGAATGATGGTTCATGAATAATCCGGGCTAGCGCGGGGGATTAGCCGCAACAGACGGAAGCGATCCAGCGATCCACGAAATTTCAGAAAAAAACACGAAAAGACACTAAGGACTGGTTCGTGCTACTTCGGTCGAGTAGACGAGGTGCTCCCTAAACGTAGTGGGCGAGTTAACACCCTGCGTCCAGTTGCCGCCTCGTCCCTCACAGAACCGGACAAGCGGATTTCCCAGCATCCGGCTCTTCAGCCTCCCTTCAGGGCCGGTAAGTAGCGGAACGTGTTCA
>JALZJF010000012.1 GCA_030859905.1 Acidobacteriota bacterium | reverse complement strand
CCGCCCGTTAACACGGGCTGATGCTCATCTTCGTTGCTTTCCTGGGGCTCACGCCCCAGGCTTTACGCTGCCGCCTGCTACCGCAGGCTGGATTGAATGCTGGTTCATGAATAATCCGGGCTAGCAGCTAACGTGAGACTCCACCGGGCAAGCCGGTGGCATCTTGAAGTAAAACTGAAGCGAATTCTTTAATTCTTTCACACCTTCTTACGGGCCCTATGTTTATGGAAACGAACTAAAGGCCTCTCTTTGTGTCCGTTCGTGTGATTTCGTGGATCGTTCCTAGTTTTTCAGTAGCCGGCTAGGCGTTGAAAACGGTCGGGAGAGTAGCGAAACTACGATTCAAGCCGGTTTTTCTACCCAACTATCGTCCCTTGCAGTTAAATCCGCGACTTGTCCTGTCAACTGGGGGCGACAACGCCAAATTCGCGTTAGTCGTTGAGTTCCTCACGATACCAGGAATTTGGCCTCCCCCAAATCCGAACCCGTTGTTAACTCCGGGCGACAGTTAGTCGATTACTTTCCACGGGGAAAGCCCCAAATCATCAGTACTCACACCTTTCTGACCAGCGGCACACCCCTTGTAATAGGGGTCATTGCCCGGAGAGATAAAAGCCGATAGCGACTTCAATCTCAAAGGGTGGACAAAACTTATGAAAAGTGTGACCCGCAAAGTTCTGATGACCTTAGGCCTGGTGCTCACAACACCATTCCGCGACAACACTAATCTGCGAGGGACGTCCACTATCAGTCCTGGTTAGTAATCAGTCCTGCCACCAGGTTCTGGTAGGTAAGGGCGCAAAGCTTGACACGTAACTCTAAACCCAAATCTATAGGAGCAAAAACATGATTAAGAATTTTCTTCGCGATGAGACAGGTCTTGAATTGTCGGAGTACGCAGTTGCCGCAGCGTTGGTTGCGATCGCCGTGGTCGCCGCATTTACACTGCTCGGCGATAACATCGGACTCAGAATCGAGGAACTGGCGAACACCATTGGGCCTACCGCCCCTTAAGGCCAATCGGAGCAAAGGACCAGGCGCGCTTTAGTCGAAGATCTTGAATTCGGGTGAAGCGCGCCAGCGGTCTTCCATGATCGCGCGGTGCAGACAATCCAGGCTCACAATGCCTCCTGAATCACCATCCTGGAGTGAAAACAAGATGTACAAATTTCTTCTAAATGAGACAGGACTTGAGCTTTCTGAATATGCCGTTGCCGCGGCACTGGTGGCGATTGCAGTAGTTGCTGCGTTCACGGCACTTGGCGATGCAATCGGCAGCCGGCTCAACTTGCTTGCGGCTTTGGTCGGTTAGCAGCAGAGAAACAGTCTTTCGAGGTGGCGCAATAGATGTCCGAAACGGTTGTAATCATAGTTCTCCTCTTACCGCTGGCGATCATCATTACTTATTACGATGTTCGCTATCGTCGTATTCCGAATGCCTTTGTATTGGCGACGCTCGCTAGCGGTATCTCGATCAACGCCATATTTGGCGGGTTAGCTGGACTCTACGGGAGCCTGGGCGGTTGTGCCCTGGCATTTATCCTGATGTTCATGCTGCACATTTTCGGAGCGATGGGCGCAGGAGACGTCAAGCTCTTTGCCGCTATCGGAGCAGTTACCGGCGCATCACTTGTCCTGCCAACTTTTCTTGTCGTGATACTCACCGGCGGCTTACTGGCCGTAGTTTCGATCGTTCGAGCCGGCGTGGTCCTAACTACGATGCAGAGAGTTTTGCAGATCCTGGTCGGATTGTTACCCGGCTGGCAGATGCCGAAGTTCGCGGTCCCCTCAGATCGCCGGCTCACAATTCCTTACGGCGTGGCAATCACAATCGGCAGCATTATTTCCACAGCCATTTTTCGCGCTTGAGACACGCGCGCGATCTATCTGGTCAACCTGTTACACGGAGAGTCAACTATGCGCAACAAACGCTTTTTTATCGTTCTGGCTGGTGCACTTTTATTCGGCTTGCTCGCGGCATTTTCCGTCAGCCGGTACTTGTCGAGTGCTCAGGCATACACAAAGAATCTCAACAGTATCGCCGTAGCCAAGGTAGCGATTCCTATAGGAACAAAGATTATTTCTGAACAGATCGCGGTGGTCCAGTTCCCAAGAGAATCAACTCCCGACGGGGCGTTTACTTCGCACGAGAAGCTGGTTGGACGCGTCGCGATTATTAACATTGCCGCGCGCGAGCCCGTCACTGAGGCGAGGCTGGCCCCCGAAGGCACGGCCGGCGGTCTCTCAGCGGCCATTCCTGAAGGCTATCGCGCCATGACAGTCAAGGTTGACGACGTTGTCGGTATCTCCGGCTTCATCATGCCCGATACGCTCGTGGATGTGGTGGTAGTAATTGACCCCGAAGAGCGAACTGATGTGCAGGGTCCAATCTCCAAGATCGTCTTGCAGAACATCAAGGTTCTGGCCAACGGTCAGAATATCGATAAGCCCGAGGATGAGCGGGCAGCGAATAGCGTCAAGGCAATCACCCTCCTGGTCACTCCCGAACAAGCTGAGAAGCTGGCACTCGCCTCGAGCGAAGGAAAGTTGCAGCTCGTGATGCGCAATTCGATTGATCAGGGTGACGAGCAGACTACCGGGATCACCAAGCGGAGCTTGCTTTCCGGAGATGCAGCAGTGCCGGCGCCGGATCCGGGTTCACTCAAGAGCGAGCAGCCCAAATCAGAATCCAAACCCGTGCGTCGGGTTCGAGCCCACACCGGGGTTAAGCCAGTAACCGCTGTTTCCCAGACTCAGGAGAAGCCACGCTCGTCTGTTGAGATGATCGAAGGCGCCAAAAGACGCAGCATCGATTTTCCGTAAGGTGAATCACTGACACTTAGCGTACCGGAACCGAATTGCAATTTTGATGAAAGCCGGTCCCATTGACTGGCCACTATAAGGAGCTACCGATCATGCAGAGCCATACCTCGATCATGCGCCGTGTCAGCCTGCTGCTGGCGTCTTTGACAATCTTACTAGTCGTCACCAACTCCCTGGCCCAGGGCCAGGAGATGTCTTACAAAGCCTCATTCGCGGTTAACAAGGAACCGGTGGCGGTGAATGTTCTCGTGGGGCAGTCCCGCGTAATCAATTTCGATAAGCCAGTTGGACGTTTCTCGGTTTCAAATCCGGAGATCGCGGAAGCGGTGCTGGTGTCGCCTGATCAGGTGTTGGTTAACGGCAAGGCTTTCGGCCAGGTCAACTTTATCGCCTGGGAGCAGTCTGGCAAAGAGTATCTGGTGTTCGACGTTTATGTGCGCGCCAACCTTTCCTTGATTGATTCTCAAATGCGCACCCTATTCCCGAAGGACGACATTCGTCTGAGTCAGGCAAATGGCTCCGTGGTTATGTCCGGCAGCGTTGCCGATATCAAGACAGCCGGCCAGGCTCAAAGTGTTGTGGAAGCCGCCGGATTCAAGTCCGTGAACATGCTCTCTTCGCCGGTTAAAGCTGTAGCTCAGGTTCAACTGCAAGTGCGCGTAGCGGAGGTGAGCCGCAACCGTCTGAAAGATATTGGTACTTCATATACTTACCAGGGCAGCCCTGGCAGTGGCACGTATCTTAACTCCGGCGGGGGTCCCAGCTCACTTTCCAATCCGCCAGCCAGCGCCCTCAATGGAATTATTTCGGGTGCACTCTCAAGCAGCGCTCTCAACATGTTGGTGATGGGAGGAAACTCTCTCGCAATGCTGCGTTTGCTTCAGACCGAGGGGTCAATACGGCAACTTGCGGAGCCGAACCTTATCGCGATGGACGGGCAGGAAGCCAGTTTCCTGGCAGGCGGAGAATTTCCCGTTCCGATTGTTCAGGGCGGCAGCGGTGGTAGCTCAGTGAGCGTGGTGTTCAAAGAATATGGTGTTCGTCTCAACTTCAAGCCGACGATCATCGATGAAGATCACATCAGGCTCGAGCTTGAGCCCGAAGTATCCACAATCGATTTCGCGAACGGCATCAAGTTTGACGGCTTTCTGATCCCCGCGCTTAAGACTCGGCGTGCGAAAACCGGTGTCGAACTGCGGGACGGACAATCGTTCGCTCTCGCGGGTCTCCTTGACAACAACGAGCTCAAATCGCTTTCAAAGGTTCCGGTGCTGGGCGACATCCCAGTGCTCGGCGCGCTCTTCAGATCGAAGTCATTCCAGAAGAACGAGACTGAGTTAATGTTTATAGTGACGGCTACTCTGGTCAAGCCAGTTAACCGCGACGACCTGCCGCAGATGCGCGGCGTCGACGGACTAAAGAATGGCTCACCCCTGGGTGTCGAGCCAAAGGGCGCAGAGATCCAGGGAAAGACCGGCTTTTCGATTACAGGTCAACAGACAGAGATTGCGCCGGCGGCCGCTCCCAATGTTGCTGAGACTGAGAAG
>JALZJF010000231.1 GCA_030859905.1 Acidobacteriota bacterium | reverse complement strand
GTCCTGCCCGGTCAGCAGGAGAAACCGCGTGTAATTCTCCGGATGATCTTCGAGGTTTTCTCTAAGGATGGATCCTCCGTAAACTTCGGCAGCCCGCCTTCCGGCTATGGCAGCACGATGGTGGTCGCGACCCTCAACTATTCGAGCCACGCTTCCGGCCGTGTCTTCCGATTCGATTCTTTTAATGTGCGCATGAGCGACAAAGAAGCGACTACACTGCGCAAGGGCAGCCGGGTGAGATTCAACCGCTACAATCTCTTCGAACACGGCGCCCGGGCATCCGATTAAGAGCTGCCGAATCGGTATTGCCACCTCCCCGACGATTTCCAACGAACTCTTGTCGAGCAGGTCAACCGCGGGTTGGATTGCTCCGATGAGACTATTTTCAACCGGCACTAAAATGTATTCCGCCAGGCCCTCATCCAGACTTCTGAAAAGCGTCTCGAAGGTTCGGCGCGGCACGAGCTGGATCTCAGGTCCGAGCAACTTGAGCGCAGCATCCTCGCTGAACGCTCCCCGCTCACCTTGAAAAGCTACTCTCGGTGGACGCGAACTGCTCACAACAAAACCCCGTGTGGCTCGCCTCCATGTGCAATGGCGTCGCCTGTCATTGCTTTGTTTGGCCCATTGCCAGTTCCCACTCTCTGTTCGTCTCCCATCAACATTTTCGTTTCCATATCCCTTGACTCCCGGATGATGCGCCGGAAGAGTTTGTCTATGGCGCGCGCGTCGAGCGGGCCGGCATTGGCTTTTCGAAGATCCCTGAGCACGGCACGCTCGCGTTCCGGATCGCAGCAAGGCAATCCGGCAGCCCTCTTTAAAGCACCGACCTTTATTGCGAGTCGCGCGCGCCGATTCAAGAGTCTCAGTAGCTCTCGGTCGAGCTCGTCTATCTCTGTGCGCCAGTATTCGATGTTCATGATGGTGATTCCTTCAGCGGTAGTTAGCATTCGGTTGTTGGTTCGAAACCCCATTGCTGTTTCGCAGAAAAAAGCCAGCCGCGACTGGTTCCCCTTTTTGGGAGTCGCGGCTGGCTGGTTTGAAAAGCTTGGTGCTTAGATATTTCAGGTCTTCAGCACTTCACGCTCACAATTCGCCGCCCCGCTCCTCCCAATGGAGAAGAAGCGGTATGTAAAAGCGAAGAAAGTAAATGAGCAAGTGCTATCGATCATTTGTTTTCGGTATTGGTTCCAGCACCGCTAGTGGGGCTGGATCCTCATTGAGACTGTCACCCTTCGCATCGGAAGCGGGCTTACTATAAGCAGGGAGCGAAAAGCGTGTCAAGGCTTTTGTTGTGCCAAAAGTGAATTCCGTCGCGTACATCAAGAACGCGCTTACCCCTTCATCAGCCCCGAGTTGCTGAAGGAGGTCACCAAAGAGACGGAGAAAAAAGCAGCTAGCCCCGGATACACTCGGATAAAACGCGGATCTGAAAAAAGGGACTAATCAATGCCCAACTGAGTTGCCTGCTTGTCTTGGTTTCGCTGATCCGCGTTCATCCGCGTGTATCCGCCGCTAAATGTTTTTCTGCTGTTCCTCAATTCTGCATCAAACCACTCTGACAGCCTACACCAGCTCTTCGGCGGCTGCGGAATATTGCGGGAAGAGGGGTATAATGGGCCCTCAAAGTTAATCTCGAGTGATAATTTAAGACGTGGAGGGAATCATGAGTTGGAACCAATCTTCGTTTACTTCGCCGCAGGTTGCGGACGTGCGCGACGAACGTGTCGGCGCTTTTCTGAGTCGGGTGTACGGCTGGATGTTTGGTGGTCTGCTGGTAACTGCCGTAACCGCTTTTACGGTGGCGGCGTCACCCGCCCTCATCGAAACGCTGATACTTAACCGGATCGTGTTTTGGGCGCTAATCATCGCGCAGCTCGGACTCGTCTTTTATCTCTCAGCACGCGTCGACAAAATCTCACCGGCGACCGCAGCCGGGCTTTTCATCGTGTACTCAGGGCTCACGGGCGTCACTTCCTCTGTAATCCTGCTGATTTATACCGGGGCGTCGATAACCTCGACCTTTATCGTTACCGCCGGAATGTTCGGCGCCACAGCGGTCTTCGGGACGGTCACTAAGAGAAGTCTCGCTGGGGTGGGCCAATTCATGTTCATGGGTTTGATAGGTCTCATCCTTGCCTCGATTGTCGGCATCTTCTGGCAAAACAGCGCCCTGCAGTTCGTGATTTCGGTCGTTGGCGTTTTGGTTTTCACCGGTCTTACAGCCTGGGACGCCCAACGCCTAAAGCAGATGGCTGTGGCGCTGCCGGACGGCCGAGTGGGTGCCTATGCGGTGGTTGGCGCTTTGTCCCTCTATTTGGATTTCATCAACCTATTCTTCTTTCTGTTGCGTTTCACGGGAAGTCGCCGCGACTAGCGATAAAAACAACTCTCATCATCGTCATTACGCTTCTCGCTTCGATGTCAGCGACGCGGGAGAGCACGGCGCAACGGCAATCGGACAGGACTCGTGTCGGTCATGCCGTCTGATGTGCACGTATTTCGCGGGGCAAACCCGCTAACGATACTAACGACAACTGGCAATCGGCAATTCGCAATCGGCAAAGCCCTTGGTTCATATTGCCAGGCCGCCGTCGACCTGAATCACCTGGCCGGTGATGTAACCAGCATCATCGGAAAGCAGGAAGCACGCAATGCGCGCAACTTCGTCGGCTTCGGCGAAACGGGCGAGAGGAATCTGTTCGAGAATCTTCGTGCGGTAAGTTTCATCGAGTGTGCCTGTCATGTCCGTGGAGACCATGCCCAGCGCCAAAGCATTGACGGTTACGTTTCGACTCGCCACTTCCTTTGCGAGGGCTTTAGTTAAACCAATCATGCCAGCC